>OMZR01000176.1 GCA_900315575.1 uncultured Veillonellaceae bacterium | reverse complement strand
CGAGATCCTCATCGGTGACGACAGCACGGACAGCCGCGTTCGCGAGGCACTCGCGCCGCTCATCGAGCAGCATGAAAACGTCCAGTATTTCTATCGCGGCGACCTCCGCGAGGGGACGGCACGCAACATCCGCTTCCTGCTGGGTGCCAGCCATGGCGCGTTCGTCAACCTGCTGTTCCACGATGACATCATCTACCCAACGAAGATTGAGAAGATGATGGCCTACTTCATCGAGGACGTCAACGATGACATTGCGTTCGCGACCTCGCGGCGCGATTTCATCGACGCGCAGGGGCAATCGAAAGGCGAGATCCAGGGCTACAGCGGCGCACAGAACACGATGATGACAGGCTGGCAGCTCTGCCGCAACATCCTGCGCTGCCAGATGAATGTCGTCGGCGAAATGAGCACCGTCCTCCTGCGCCGGTCGCTGCTCGGGGAAGGCGGCAGCCGCTCCGGCACATTCTGCGGCTACCGCGATTTATCCATGGGCGACACATCCACGTGGCTCGAGCTCCTGAAAGACGGCCGCGCCTGCCTGTTCCTCGACGAGGAACTCAGCGCGTTCCGCGACCATCCGGCGCAGAACACGCACCACCCCGAGACGTTCCTCCTCACGTATCTCGACTGGATGAACTTCCTCGTGCTCGCGTACCTGCACAAGCTCTACCTGCCGACGCAGCGCGACTTCCGTGAGGGATGCGCGTGCTGGGCGAAGCAGTTCGGCCCGCGCCGCGCGTACCTCGAAAAGAATGTCGACCCCGCGAAGCGTCCGCAGCTCGCCATCTACGAGCAGGAGCTCGAGGCCGTCGCAGCAAGGGACGACGACCGGCTCATCGAGCTCAGCATCCGCTACATGGCTTCGACGGGCTCCGACCCTGCCGTCTTCCTTGCCGGGACGGAGTGGCAGGAGCGCGCCCTGTGACTTCCTTGCACCCTGCCCCCGTTTGTGGTATGCTGATAAAAGGACAGATTTGAACCGTTTCCAGAGGTTTCTCAGGGTTCCAGAGGAGAGTCGTGGCCGTGGATGAGAACAAGATTGCCATCGTGGTGTACAAGCAGGATGATGCCGCGTATGAGAACCTGATGCAGCAGGTCAGCGCGCTGAAAATCCCGGACATCGGCGGGAAGTCGGCCGATGTCGAGATCGTGACCGTCGATGGAGACGGCGGGCGGGCGGCGGCGTACAATGCCGCCATGCGGCAGAGCCAGGCGCGGTACAAGGTCTACGTCGACACGTCCGTCGCCTACCTGAACCCCGGCCTGCTCGGCTTCTTCCTGCGCGTCTTCCACGAGGCGCAGCATGCCGGCATGGCGGGCGTCTACGGCTCGTCGCTGCCGCTCGGCGGTGACTACGCGAACGCCCGCCATCGCTACGGCCACTGCACCGTCGTGCGGGAGGACGGCAGCGTGCAGCAGGCCGTCGGCGACCCCGGCGTCTTCTACCAGCGCGTCGATGCCGTCGACGGCACATGCCTCGCGACGTGCGCCGACGTCCCGTGGGACGAGGACATCGGTGAGCCGTTCCTCGCGACGGCGCACGTCTGGGCGATGCGCGCCGCACACCTCCGGACATACGTCCCCGTCATCGGCGACGGTGCCATTCTCTGCGCCACGACGCGGATGCCGGCGTATTTCCGCATCGACGACCCGGCGGCGTACCACTTCGCGCAGCAGCAGTTCGTGCGCCGCTACGCTGCAGCGCTCTATCCGCGCGTCAGCATCATGATTCCGGCGTACAACCAGCCCGCGTTCTGCCGCGCGGCGCTTGAGAGCATCCTCGCGCAGGACTATCCATCCATCGAGATCCTCATCGGTGACGACAGCACGGACAGCCGCGTCCGCGACGCCATTGCGCCGCTCCTCGCCGAGCACCCGGACATCCGCTACGAGTACCGCGGCGGCCTCCCGGGCGAAAACGCTGGCAAGAACATCATGCACCTGCTCAACGCCTCGACTGGCGCGTTCGTCAACCTGCTGTTCCACGACGACCTCATCTACCCGACAAAGATCTCGAAGATGATGGCCTGGTTCGCCGAAGACCTTGACGACGAGATTGCGTTCGCGACGTCGCGGCGCGACAGCGTCGATGCCGACGGGCGGCCGCACGGCGTCTTCGAAGGCTACGGCGGGGCAGGGGACGCCGTCTTCACCGGCCGGCAGCTCGGCCGCAAGATGCTGCTGCAGCAGCTGAACATCGTCGGCGAGATGAGCACCGTCCTCCTGCGCAAATCGCTGCTCTGGGACGGCGAGAAATACGAGATGGGGCGCTTCTGCGGCTACCAGGATCCGTCGATGGGCGACATCTCGACGTGGATGGAGCTCCTGCGCGACGGCCACACGTGCGTCTACCTGCACGAGCCGCTCAGCGCGTTCCGCACCCATCCGGCGCAGAACACGTACAACCCCGACACGATGCTGCTCTGCTACCTCGACTGGCTCGCGTTCCTCGTGCTCGCGCGCCTGCACCACGTCTACCTCGACACGGAAGAGGAATTCACCGCAGGCTGCGACGAATGGCGGCGGCGCTACCTCACGATGGCGCCGTACCTCCGGGAAAAGATCACGCCGGCACAGGTGCAGGCGTTCCGCCTGTTCGAGCAGGCGCTCGCAGCTGTCGGGGAGAAGGACTACGAACAGGCTGCGGCCTGCGCCATCCGCTACATGGTGACGACGGGCGCCGACCCGGCCGTGTTCCTGAACGGCACGCCCCTCGCTAGCGCTGCCGCATCTTTTGAAAAGGAAGGAAGCACCCATGCAAGTCAATAAATATGTCTTTCAATCACATGGAGATGAGCGCGGACAGCTTGTTGCGCTCGAAGAGTTCCGCGACATCCCGTTCCGCATCAAGCGTGTCTATTACATGTACGACACAGCGCCCGGCGTCGTGCGCGGCAAGCACGCCCACAAGTCACTCGAACAGATCCTCGTCTGCATCCACGGCAGCTGCAAGATCAAGCTCGACAACGGCTATGAGACGAAGATCGTGCCGCTCGAAAAGCCCTATGAGGGCCTCTATGTAGCAAACAACATGTGGCGCGAGATGTACGACTTCTCCGACGGCGCCGTCCTCATGGTTCTCGCCTCGGAGCTCTATAATGAGGACGACTACATCCGTGACTACGATGAATTTCTGAAGCTGGTGAAAAAGACACATGAAGATTGATCTCGCTGTGCTCGGGCGGCAGTTCGAGCTTTATCAGGAGGAATACGAGGCCGCCGCGCTGCGGGTGCTGCGGAGCGGCTGGTACGTGCTCGGCCCTGAGGTCGAATCGTTTGAACAGGCCTTTGCGGCCTATGTCGGGCGGAAATACTGCGTCGGCGTCGGCTCGGGCCTTGATGCGCTGACGCTCTCGGTGCGCGCGCTCGGCATCGGGGCAGGGGACGAAGTCATCGTGCCCGCCAATACCTACATCGCGACCGTCCTCGCCATCACGGCGAATGGTGCGACGCCGGTCTTTGTCGAGCCGGATGCCTATTTCACGCTCGACGCTGCGCGCATCGAGGCGGTCATCACGCCGAAGACGCGCGCCATCATGGTCGTCCACCTCTATGGCGAACCCGCGCAGATGGACGCCATCTGCCGCATCGCCCGGGCGCACGGCCTGCGCCTCGTCGAAGACTGCGCCCAATCGCATGGCGCGAAGTTCGGCGGCACCATGACTGGCGCGTTCGGCGATGCCGGCTGCTTCAGCTTCTACCCGACGAAAAACCTCGGCGCGTTCGGCGACGCCGGCGCCGTCGTCACGGATGATGCAGCCCTCGCCAAATCACTCCGCATGCTGCGCAACTACGGCAGCGAGAAGAAATACCATAACAAAGTCGTCGGCGTCAACTCCCGTCTCGATGAACTCCAGGCCGCGCGCCTCCATACGAAGCTCGGCCACCT
>OMZR01000074.1 GCA_900315575.1 uncultured Veillonellaceae bacterium | reverse complement strand
TCATACTGTTCATATTGGTTTTCGCCGCATTCTGTGTGGCTTGTTTGCCATGCTGGAAGATCGATATTCGCTACTGTCGTTGTTTCAAACTTTCATTCCTTCCTGAGTTTCGCACGAAGTAATTCAGTGAGTTCCTGCGGCGCATACGAATATGGCTTCCAACGAACTTCGAGTTCTACAAACGTACCTGCCTGAACTTCGATGGAATAGGCAATTGCTTTTTGATTCCAGACATGAACGGATTTTTCCAATAATTCTCTGCCCTGAATACGAAGGGACGTAAATGTCACCCATTGGGCAATCGGCCTGCCCTTGGAACGAAAAGCTGCACTGCTGAGCACGATCTGCACCTGTGCTGTTTCCTGCAAGCGGAACCGCATCTTCATTTTCATGACATTTGCCTGAGGTTCGAGAACAAGTTCGCATGGCCCCGCTTCATCTGCCTCCTGGGTGTGCCGCAACACGAATGTCTGTGCTTCGTCCAGGAGTTCGACGTCGAAATGCGGACGCGAAACATTGACAATGTGGAGGAAGACCCGTGCCAATCGCGGAGACAATGGTGCTAATTCCTCATCTCGAAAAGCTTTGCAGAAGCCTTTCTCGTTTGGACGCCACCATTTCACAAGCCAATACGCACCTGTCATGCGATTGGCAACAAAATCATCACAGACCGCCAGGCATTTCTCATCTGCAATATAGAGCCGCGCCATTTCGATTTTCGGCCCATAATGCGACAAATGCTCCGTTGCCTGCCGGATGCAGCCAGTGACGCGCGGCTGATCGATAAACAAGAGCTCTCGAGGAAATTCTCTGCGGAACCGCTCAAAGTAATCCGCATCTTCCGTCGCCAAAAACAAGCCATCATACATGCCGCTTGCCAGCAGGCTGTGACACCATTCTACCATGGTGTCTATAGAACAGCCGCCCGGCTGTCCCCGGTTGTAATCCGTCCCACGGAGCTTGACACCAAGGAGACGCTGCGGCTTCGTCGTTACATTCTTCTGTCCGACGCGGCCCTCCGTTTCTTCCCAGGCAAGTTCTGCAAGATGCGTTGCAAGCGCTTTTGGAGCATGCTCCAGGACATATTGCCATGTCTCATCGCTTAATTTCGTTTTCTTCTTCGGATACCCTGCCATTTCTGAAAAATATTCATTTTCCACATGATATGGATTTATTTCCCATGTCCCCGACCACCAATCCAGCTGCTCACTTGCGCGAAGTACCTGACTGCTCTTTTTCGCCTGTTCCACGGAAATCGAACTCCATGGCTGAAAAAGTTCCTCCCAGACATTCTGACCTTCTTCCCAGTAATCGCAACAGTCCTTTGTGGAAAGATCGATGACGGGAATCATACCCTTCCGCTCCAAATATGCTGCGCAGCTGAAGAGACTCTTGATGATGTCTACAAGTCCAGCCCGGCATGTGATGTCTACAAGTCCGATCTTCTGATCAGGAAAGAGCGGGCCGAGATGTTCCATTCGTGCCCCCCAGATCATCGAGAACATCACTTTGATCGAACTGTAGATCTGGTGAATGAACTCCGGCATCCAGCTTTCCGTATGATGCATGGCAGAGTCGATAAAGAGCCATCTCACTCCCACAGGCAGATCGCCCCAGCTCCGTGCAAAGCGTACACAAGTCCCCCCCAGAGATCAGAAAGAGAAGACCACGTTCCATCCGGATCCCAGAAATAGATCGGGCGCTCAGGATGATGATCGCTGAGGTATTGAGCAATGGCGTAGCTATACTCTTCCAGTGAACGAAAAACGTATCCATCCGCCTTGTTCAGCAAATCCTCATTGACGGGGTCGTGCTTGAAATCATAGTCCCAATAACCGTTCGGCATTTGCCAGTTCGTATCGATATAATTCATTCGATAATAGACGCTTCCAACGACACGCGCCGAATTGTCCAGAACATAGACGCGCTCTCCTGTCTGCTGCCTCTCATAGAAATAATCCCGCGCCTGATAAAACATCGACGGGCCGAGCATGAAGCACGTCTCGCTCATTTCTCCATGCAGCGCCTGATCCTCGTCTGCAATGCCAACGGCTTCATCGCCATCGACAAAGACAAAGATCTGTTCAGCCTGATCGAGGAAATCTTCCAGCTTCTTCGCTTTCAGTGCCTGTTGCAAACGTTCCCGTTCTGCAACATCCACCCAGACGGTTTCTGCTGTGCAAAAGTCAAAGAGAATCATCCGTACTTCCTCCATTTAGATTCTGCTAGATAAGTATAGCTTAACCCATCAAAAGGAACATTGCAAGTATCATCACTTCTTATGATTTCGCACGTACTTCACGGCCTCAAGCCCGGCTTTCGCGCCTTCGTAGACGGCCTTCACAACCTGCAGCAGGCCGCCCGTGCAGTCGCCGGCTGCAAAGATGCCAGGGACATTCGTCGCCATGGCGTCATTGACCTTGATGTTCGCGCCATCGAGCAGGATGCCTGCCTTGCGTGCGAGCGCTGTGCTGCCGGCCGTTCCGATGGCGAGAAATACACCATCAATGGGGAGCGTCGTACCGTCCTCGAAGCGGACGCCTGTGACGCGGCCGTCGCCTTCGATGGCGGCGATTTTTCCGGTGTGCACGGTCATGGTCTCTGGGAATGCGGCTTGCGGCTGCTCGCCATTCGTCAGGATGCGAACCTCGCTCGCATGCGGCGCGAGGACTTCTGCTTCGTGGAGCGCATAGGCGCCTGCGCCGATGACGGAGACCTTCTTGTTTCGGTAGAAGAACGCATCGCAGACGGCGCAATAGCTAACGCCTTTGCCCTCGTGCTCTTTGAGCCCTGGCATGTTCAACGTCGTGCGCGAGGCACCGGCTGCGAGGATGACGCTCGGTGCTTCGAGCACGAAATCTGCGCCCTCGACTTTGTAGCCGTCAAACGTATCATTGAAACCGAGCTGCATGACCTCGCCCTGCTGGAATGCGACGCCGAGTCGCTTTGCGCCCTCGATGCCGCGCCGTTCGAGCTCTGCGCCCGTGACGGGCTCTGCGAAGCCGTAATAGTTTTCGATGCCCTCGGCTTTCGCGAGCGCGCCCGGCCCTTTTGTCACGACGGTGACGGCGAGCCCCGCGCGCCGCGCGTAGAGCGCCGCCGAGATGCCGGCCGGTCCTGCTCCGATGATGATGATGTCCTGTTTCTTGTCTGCCATCTTTCCCACCCTTTCATAAGACAGCCGTTAGCGCTTCAGCGCTTATGGATGTCTTAGCCATTTACCGTCAGGCAAATAGCTTCCAATGCTTTGTCCTGAGTATAGCAGGCCGCGGCCGCCGATTCCGTGAGCCTGTCACGATGCTTTTCATTTACGGAGCGTCCGATTCATGATATACTTCTTTTAAATATATCGGTTTTTCTCTCAAATGAAGGATGTGTCAAAACCATTGGACAGTACGGAAGCGGGCATCTTGCTCGTCCTGATCGTTCTTTTGCTGCTGCTCAACAGCTTTTTCTCACTCATCGAAACGGCGCTCATGGAGGGGCACAAGAGCCGCCTCGAACGCCTTGCCGATGAGGAAGGCGATGACGCCGAAGACGCGCGCGCCGCGCTCGCGATTCTCGACGCGCCGGAAGATGCGCTCTCGGTCACGCAGATCGGCATCACGCTCATGGGCATCCTGCTCGGCATCGCCTCGGGCGTGCTGCTCGCGCCGCTCCTCGCACGCCACATGACGTTCCTGCCGCACGCGCAGGCCATCGCGCTCGTGCTTTCCATCGTCGTCATGACGTACATCATGCTGCTGTTCGGCGAGTTCCTGCCAAAACGCACGGCGCTCCAGAAGCCCGAGGAAGTGCTCCTGAAGCACCACAAGGCACTGACGCGCCTCACGCATTTCACAAAGCCGCTCGTCTCGCTGCTCTCGCACTCGGCCGGCGGTATCCTGCTCGTGCTCGGTTTCAACCCGAAATACGAAGACACCGTCACGGAGGACGAGGTCAAAGACCTCATCGAGCAGGGCACGGAGGACGGCACGTTTGAAAAGACAGAGCAGGACATGGTCGACCGCGTGTTCCACCTCAGTGACCAGACGGCCTATGCGCTCATGACGCCGCGCACGCAGATGCTCTGGCTCGACCTCGAAGACAGCCTGCGCCACAACCTGCGCGTCATCCGCCAGACGCCGCAGACCATCTTCCCGGTCGGCCGCGAGAATCTCGATGATTTCTGCGGCATCCTCTACGCGAAAGACCTGCTGAACGCTTCGCTGACGCACAAGTCGCTCGAACTCTCGCAATACCTGCGCAAGCCGATGTTCGTGCCGCGCTCGATGGAGCTCTTCCGCCTGCTTGAAAAATTCCGCGACACGGGCATCCACGAGGCCATGGTGCTCGACGAGTACGGCGGCGTCATCGGCATGATTACGCTCTCCGACATCCTGCAGGAAATCATCGGCGCCTCGCATTCGAGCGTCGAGAGCGAGCCGCTGCAGGTCACGCCGCGCGACGACCATTCGTGGTACATCGACGGCCTCTACTCCATCGACGATTTCAAGGAACGCTTCGACATCGACAAGCTGCCCGACGAAGACCACGACCACTACCAGACGATGGGCGGCTTCCTGACATCGTATTTCGGCTATATCCCGAAAGCGGGCGAGACAGCGACATGGGAGGACTTCACGTTCGAGGTCGTCGATATGGACCGCGCCCGCATCAACAAGATCCTCGTGACGCAGGCACCGACGCCTGCCGAATCCTGAAAGAGAAAGGAGACCCCCGTGGCAGAAGAAAGCACCATCGCCTGCGCCGCACCTGACGAGCAGGAAAAACCGCAGGAACCAAAGGTCATGGACCTCAGCGAAGCGCATGGCGTCGCCAAGGTTGACAAGGAAGCGGATTCGCGCCGCACGCTGTTCCTCGAAGGCTTCCATGACGGCATCCCGATCGCGCTCGGCTATTTCGTCGTCTCATTCACGCTCGGCATCGCGGCGAAAGCGGCCGGGCTGACGCCGTTCCAGGGATTTGTCGCCAGTTTCTTCAACAATGCGTCGGCCGGCGAATACGCGGCGTTCACGCTGATTGCGGCGAAAGCCTCGTACCTCGAGCTCGCCATCATGACGCTCGTCGCGAATGCGCGCTACATGCTCATGAGCTGCGTCGTCAGCCAGAAATTTGCACCCGGCACGCCGCTCTACCACCGCCTGCTCGTCGGCTTCGACATCACGGATGAAATCTTCGGCATCACGATTGCGCGGCCGGGCAAGCTTGCGCCGTTCTACAACTACGGTGCCATGAGCGTCGCTCTGCCCGGCTGGGCCTGCGGCACAGCGCTCGGCGTCATCGCGGGCGAACTGCTGTCGCTACGCATTGTCTCGGCACTCTCCGTCGCGCTCTTCGGCATGTTCCTCTGGGTCATCGTGCCCGCCGCACGCAAGGATTACATCGTCGCAGCGCTCGTCTGCGCAAGCTTCCTGCTGAGCTTCGTCTCCGTCCAGCTGCCTGTGCTCTCCGAACTTTCGAGCGGCACGCGCACGATTCTGCTGACCGTCGTGATTGCGGCTGTCGGCGCGTACTTCTTCCCTGTCAAAGAAGAAAATGGCACGAAAAAAGAGGCCCCCGAAGGAGCCTCTGATGAATCAAGTACAAATGGGAAGGAGCGTGGCTGAGCATGGAAATCGAGCAAATCTACATCTACCTCTTCGTCATGAGCGCCGTGACGGTTGCCATCCGCCTCGTGCCGCTGACGCTGATTCGCGGGCAGGTGCGCAATCAGTTCCTCCGCTCGTTCCTCTACTACGTCCCCTACGTCACGCTCGCCGTCATGACGTTTCCCGCCATTTTGAGCGCGACGCAGACGCCGATTTCCGGCGCCTTAGCCTTCGCGACCGGCATCGCCCTCGCCTGGTACGGCGCCAGCCTCTTCAAGGTCTCGGCCGCCTGCTGCGTCATCGTGTTCGTCGTCGAGCTGGGGCTGTGCTGAAACCGCCTCTTCCGAAACAACTTTTTCGGAACCCTCTTGATTGGAAACATCTTCCGATGAAGAGGGTTCTTCTTTTTCTTCTCCCTTGAGAATCTTCATGAACTCCTGTCCCGAAATCGTTTCTTTCTCATAGAGGTACTCCGCGAGCTCGTCGAGCTTGTCGCGATGGTCTCCAAGGAGCTGTTTCGCAACGTCGTGCTGCTGCTTGACGAGTTCGACGACGCGCTTGTCGATCTGCTGCTGCGTTGCTGCCGAGCAGGTCAGGCTCGTGTCGCCGCCGAGGTATTTATTGTTGACGGTCTCCATCGCGACCATGTCGAATTCCTCGCTCATGCCGTAGCGCGTAATCATGGCGCGGGCGAGCTTCGTCGCCTGCTCGATGTCGTTCGCGGCGCCCGTGCTGACCTGGCCGAACTTGACTTCTTCAGCCGCGCGGCCGCCCGTGAACGTTGCAATCTTCGTCTCGAGCTCTTCCTTCGTCAGGATGTACTTGTCCTTCTGCTCGACCTGCATCGTGTAGCCAAGTGCGCCCGACGTGCGCGGGATGATCGTGATCTTCTGCACCGGGGCGCTGTCCGTCTGGAGCGCAGCCACGAGCGCATGGCCGATTTCGTGATAGGCGACCGTGCGCTTCTCCTTGTCGGAGAGGATGGCGTTCTTCTTCTGGTAGCCCGCGATGACGACTTCGACGCTTTCCTCGAGGTCAGACTGCGTGACGAAAGCACGGCCGCCGCGCACAGCGCGGAGCGCCCCTTCGTTGATGATGTTCGCGAGCTCGGCACCCGAGGCACCGGCTGCCATGCGCGCAATCGTATGGAAATCGACATCGCTGGCCAGCTGGATTTTCTGGGCGTGGACTTTGAGGATAGCCTCGCGTCCCTCAAGGTCTGGCAGCTCGACAGGCACGCGCCGGTCGAAGCGGCCGGGACGCAAGAGAGCCGGGTCGAGCGATTCCGGGCGGTTTGTCGCCGCAAGGATAATGACGCCATTGTTGCCCTCGAAGCCGTCCATTTCGGTGAGGAGCTGGTTCAGTGTCTGCTCGCGCTCGTCGTTGCCCATGAGGTTGCCGCTGCGCTTCTGGCCGATGGCGTCGATTTCGTCGATGAAGACGATGCACGGCGCTTTTTCTTTGGCCTGCTTGAAGAGGTCACGGACTTTCGATGCGCCCATGCCGACGAACATCTCAACGAACTCGGAGCCTGCAATCGAGAAGAACGGCACGTCAGCCTCGCCCGCGACGGCTTTCGCGAGCATCGTCTTGCCGGTGCCCGGAGGGCCGACGAGCAGCACGCCTTTCGGCATCTGCGCGCCGATGGCTGAATATTTCTGCGGATTGTGCAGGTAATCGACGATTTCTGAGAGGTTTTCCTTTGCCTCGTCCTCGCCTGCGACATCCTTGAAATGGATGCCTTCGGACGACGGCACGTAGACCCTTGCCTGCTTGCCGCCCATGCCGAACATCATCGAGCCGCCGCCGCCGCCCGCTTTCTCCATGAGCTTGCGGCTGAAATACTGGCCGATGGCAAAGAAGATGATGATCGGCAGCACCCAGGTCATGAAGAAATCAAAGAGCGGCGAATTCTGCTCCTTGATGTCCTGCGTGAACTTCGCACCCGAATCGTGCAATCGCTCGGCGAGCGACGGGTCGCTCATGATGCCCGTGCGGTACTTCTTCGTGTCGCCCGTATCCGTGAAGAGGATCTGGTTCTCCTGGATTTCGACGCGGCCGATCTCTTTCTGATCGATCATGTCCATGAACGTGCTGTAATCGACCTTTTCGAACTGCGCCTGCTCGAGATATGGCCGCGCCATTTCATTGAACATCAGGACGAGGAACAGCATCATGACATAGAAGAGCAGCAACGGCTTCTTCGGTTCCTTGACTTCCTTCATAGGGTTGCCTTCTTTGTTCCAGAGTTTTTTCAAATATCTTGTAATTTCATCAAGCATTGACGTAGAGAGCCTTTACCGTGATATGGATGTCGTGCACGATCATGCCCGTCATGAATTCGACGGCATCGCGCGCCTTTTTCTGCGCTGCCGCGAGCAGGCTCGGGATGTGGCCGCCGTACGAGAGCGCGACGGAGCACGAGATGTCGAGCCCCTGATCTTCCTCGCCGACAAAGCGGTGATGCACGTCGACATGGCCGACCTTGCTGACGGATTCCTCGCTCGTGACCGTCGCCTTGACGATGTTCTTGATGACGGTATCGTCGATGCTGAGCTTGCCGTAGTAGCTGAAAACGGGCCGCACGATGGATTTCTCGCCGAGGCGGCGGCGCTTCGTGCGCGAGCGCTTGAAGAACGTCTGCAACGGGTCGACGAGGTAGCCGGAGAAATGCGGCTTGAGCTCGATGGTCGGCACGGGAATGATGTGCTTGCCCTGCTTGAGGCGGTAGAAGCGCGCCTTGTCCATCTCGGCCTTCGTCGCGATATCCTCGATGTGGATGATGCGCGAAATGGACGGCAGACCGAGTGCCTTCGTGATCTTGTGCACCATGTTCTCCGACGTGCCGAGCACGAGGATGCGGTGCGGCTTGCACTCGGCAATCGCCTTACGGACTTCCTCGGCATGGCCCGGCAGCACGAAGATGGCACGGCGCACGGCCATGATGCGGTTCTTTTCCTTTTTCGCGGAATGGCCGCCCATGATCTTGCCGTCCTTGATCAGAATGCCGTCATCGATGATGGCATCCGCCTGATGCTTGTGCGCGACGAGCAGGGCGCGATGGCTCTTGCCCGTGCCGCTCGGTCCTACGAGTGCGATGACATCCATGGGATTTTCCTCCTCTGCCCCAGCCTGCTTTCAACTCTGGGACTCTGGCTGATAAAATGCCTCTGCATACGCGTCGTCCACTGTGAAGACGGCGACCTCGGTCGGGTACCGTGTCGGGAATCCGTGGAAATCCGACCCGCCGGACGGCCTTAGATGATAGTGCTCGGCCATTTCGAGATATTTCTTCGTATCCGCCTCGTCATGCTGCGGGTAGAAGCACTCCATGCCATCGATGCCCTGCTGGCAGATGTGCTCGACGATCGCATCATCATAGATGAGCTTCGGATGCGCGAGCACGGCCAGGCCGCCCGCCTGATGGACGAGCTCGATGATCTCGCCGACCTCAAGCCGGTAGTGCGGCACATAGGCTGGCTTTCCCTTCTGCAGAAGCTCGGAAAACGCATCGCGCACCGTGGGGAAATACCCCTTCTTGACGAGCACGCGGCCGATGTGCGAGCGGCTGATGGACTTGCTCGCGCCCGCGACGGTCAGCACGTCCGTCTCGCGGATGTCATAGCCGAGCTTCTGGAGCTTTTCGACCATTTCGGAAAAGCGCGTCCAGCGCGCCTCGGAGACATCGTTGAGCTTGTCAACGAGCTCGCGGTTGTAGATGTCGATGTTGTAACCGAGGATGTGAATCTCCTGCGTCGGATGATGCGCGGAGAACTCTAGCCCTGGGATGATGCGGATGCCCTTGCAGGGCAGATAGTTGTTCTCATAGAGATGCGCGACGCCATCGACCGTATCGTGATCCGTGATGGCGATATAGCGGAGCCCGGCCGCCTTCGCGGCCGCGATGAGTTCTTCCGGCGTCAGCTTGCCGTCGGAATACGTCGTATGCATGTGCAGATCGCTTGACATCTTGTGGTTCCTCCTATTCCCCTATTCATTCGCCAAAAAAGGGAAAAATCCTGCAAAGAAGCTTCAAAACGAAATATCCTTTGCAGGGAGCTTCACACCTCAGAGGCCCGTGTCCTCTTCGCGCATATAGATGCGTTCGATGTCCGTCGCGCGATTTGTGCTGTCGTCAATCGTCATGATGACGGCCGAGTAGACGGACGGCCCATCTGCCGTCTCGAAGCGCACGGGACGGCACGTCTGCATACGGTAGAGAATCTTGTCCGTCTGCACGCCGAGCACGGACTTCCACGGGCCCGTCATGCCGAGGTCGGTGATGTAGGCCGTGCCCTGCGGCAGGATGCAGGCATCAGCCGTCTGCACATGCGTGTGCGTGCCGACCATTCCCGTGATGCGGCCGTCGAGCTGCCAGCCCATCGCGATTTTTTCCGACGTCGTCTCGGCATGGAAATCGAGGAAAATAAGGTCACATTCCTTCTGCATCTCGCGCAGCAGTTCCTCGACCTTCTGGAACGGATCGTCAAGCGGCGGCATGAATGCGCGGCCCGAGAGATTCATGACGCCGATGTTCTTTGCCTTGAAGGGATAAACGCACCAGCCCTTGCCCGGCGCATCGCCCGGGTAGTTCGCGGGACGGATCAGGAACGGCTCCTGGTCGATGAACTCGAGGACATCCTTCTTGTCCCAGACATGGTTGCCCGATGTCACGATGTCTGCGCCGCCCTGGTAGAGCTCATCAAGCGACTTGCGCGTGAAGCCCTTGCCTGCCGCCGAGTTCTCGCCATTCACGACGACGACATCGATGCCGCGCTCTGCGCGGAGCTCCGGCGTATACTTTCGGAACGCCTTGCGGCCGTTGTGGCCGACGACGTCACCGACGAACATGATTTTCATCTAAAATTATCTCCTACGTATCTGGAATCTCTGTGATTACTGGTTGTAGACGACGACGCGGTCGCCTTCGCGGATGCCGAGCAGCCGCTCTTTCAGATGATGTTGCCGCACTGTGCCGAGCATGTGATCGAGCAGGTTCTCCTGCTCGACTTCGAAATTCGGGTCGAGAGGGTCGCGGTCATCCAGCAGCAATGTCTCGGGAAACGCGTCGTAGAGGATATCGGCGACGAGGGAGAGCTCGTCGCGCGTGAGGCTCTGGACATCGCGGATCAGATGGATGAACGAGACGCGCGCAGCCGTCTCCATCTCCATGTTGAAGACGCGCGGCCGGATGCCTGAAAGGTCGAGAAACGCCGCGACACTCTCGGCGAGCAGCTTGCCGATTTCGTCGAACCGCTGCTTCGTCACAGGCTCCTCGATGGAGAACGTCAGCCGGATCGTGTCATCCTTTGGCTCGTAGCCGACTTTCGTGATTTCCTCGTAACAGACGAGGATGGACGCCAAGAGCTTTACGCCTTCCTTGCTCGGCTTCTTGCGCGCTTTTTTCTGGAATGGAAAGGAAAACATGCTTTTCACCCCTTCGTATCTTTATAGTTCGTATATTCTTTGTCAGAAAGCGGGGATGGCGCGTCATGGCGCAATCCCCGCTTCCCTCTCTATCGTATAGTTTTCACTTTGTTTTCGTAGTTGTGTGGTTCTCGTGTTTACTTGGCATAATCGACGGAACGCGTCTCGCGGATGACCGTGACCTTGATCTGGCCCGGATACTCGAGATCGTCCTCGATTTTCTTCGTGATGTCGTGCGCGAGTGCCGCTGCACCGGCATCATCTACCTTGTCCGGCTTCACCATGACGCGGATCTCGCGGCCTGCCTGGATGGCGAAGCAGCGCTCGACCCCGTCGAACGACTCGGCGATTTCCTCGAGGCGCTTGAGGCGCTTGAGATACGATTCGAGGCTCTCGCGGCGCGCGCCCGGACGAGCTGCCGAAACGGCATCGGCCGCCGCAACAAGCACAGCTTCGACGCATGTCGGCTCGCAGTCGCCATGATGCGACGCGATGCAGCTGATGACGTCTTTCGACTCGCGGAACTTCTTCGCGAGGTCGGCACCGATGCTCGTATGCGAACCCTCGACCTCATGGTCGATGGCTTTGCCGATGTCATGCAGCAAGCCGCCGCGCTTCGCGAGCATGACGTCGCAGCCGAGCTCGGCCGCCATCGTGCCCGCGAGATGCGAGACCTCAACGGAGTGGTCGAGCACGTTCTGGCCGTACGACGTGCGATAGCGCAGACGACCGAGCAGCTTCACGAGCTCCGGATGCAGGCCGTGGACGCCCGTGTCGAACGTCGCCTGCTCGCCAGCCTCCTTGATGCGGAGATCGACTTCGCGCTTCGCCTTCTCGACCATTTCCTCGATGCGTGCCGGATGGATGCGGCCGTCCTGGATGAGCTTTTCGAGCGCGATGCGCGCAATCTCGCGACGCACTGGATCGAAGCCCGACAGGATGACGGCTTCCGGCGTATCGTCGATGATGAGGTCGATGCCTGTCAGCGTCTCGAGCGTGCGGATGTTGCGGCCCTCGCGGCCGATGATGCGGCCCTTCATCTCATCGTTCGGCAGTGCCACGACCGACACCGTCGTCTCGGCGACATGGTCGGCGGCGCAGCGCTGAATGGCGATGGAGAGGATGTCGCGGGCTTTCTTGTCCGCTTCGTCCCGCGTCTGCTGCTCGTACTCCTTGATCTTCACGGCCTTCTCGTGCTTGAGTTCTTCTTCCGTCTCGGCCATGAGGATGTTCTTCGCTTCGTCGGACGTGAGACCCGAGATGCGCTCGAGCTCCGTCTTCTGCTTTTCATGCATTTCGTCGACGGCCTGCTGCGTCTTGTCGATACGGGATTCCTTGCGCGCGAGCTGCTCTTCCTTCTTTTCGACGGATTCGAGCTTGCGGTCGAGGTTTTCCTCTTTCTGCACGACGCGGCGTTCCTGCCGCGAAATCTCATTCCTGCGTTCTTTCGTATCGCGGTCGAGCTCCTGGCGGAGGCGGTGGATGTCCTCCTTCGCCTCGAGCATGAGCTCCTTCTTGCGTGCTTCCGCTTTCTCTTCTGCGTCGGAAACGATCTTGACCGCCTCGGCCTCGGCCGAACCGATCTGCGCTTCCGCATTGCGTTTCCGAACAGTATAACCGGCGCCTGCGCCGACGATCACTGCAATGATTACCGCTAATATTGTTACGATAATGGTATTCACCCCCTATGAACTATACCTTACTATTCTATCAGCCTATGGGCGCAACGTCAATAAAAAAGGCGTGCGAACATGAACCTGTCAGAGGCCGGCCTCGCGGCGGAGTTCTTCGATGGTTTCGATGCGCGGCTGCGCGAGGAACATGCGGACGCGCGACTTCTCGAGTTCGCGCTCGATGTAGTAGAGCTCGTTTGGCGCATCATCTGCGGGGAATGCAATCGTGTATTCGTGGTAGAGCTTGTCCGACATCGATTCGGGCGCGCGCGTCGGACGGACGGCATAGGCGCGGAATTTCTCCGGGAGTTTTGCGAGGAGCTCCTCTTCCTGCTCCTGCACCTCTTTGACAAGGCCGCGGTACGCTTTGAGTGCCTGTTCGGCATCATCCCTAGCATGCGAGAGCACGAGCAGGTCGGCCGTATGCAGGAGCTCCGCGAGATTGTACGCGCGCTGCGCGGGCTCCATCGACTGAAGCACCTGCTCCTGTGCGCACGCCTGGCAGTAGCCATAAGCCTCATTCGTAAATTCCACGCCATCGTTGATTTCGCCCATGTACGGGAACGAGAGGCCGAGCGTGTCATAGATGCGCCGTTCCTCGGCGAGCTTTCCTTTCGAGTAATACGTCACGCCCTCGTTGCGATATGTCACGCGTGTGATCCTGCCGCATTTTTCGCAGCGGTACTCCTTCGCGCGCAGGTTCACGGCGATGTCGCGTTCTGGATTCGGCTTGAAGAATGCATAGGGCACCGTCTCGACGAACGAGTAGTGGAATGCCTGCGCAAGATTTTCCGTGATGGTCGGTTCTGCCATGATGATTTCTCCCCTTCTCACAAGAAAAGCCCGGAAGCCGAGGCTCCCGGGCGGTTGTTCAGTTGGAGGCGACATTCAGAATCGAACTGAAGAATAGAGGATTTGCAGTCCTCGGCCTTACCACTTGGCTATGTCGCC
>OMZR01000076.1 GCA_900315575.1 uncultured Veillonellaceae bacterium | reverse complement strand
TCGTTCTGCGCCGAGAGGATAATCATGCCCTGTTCGGACTTGCCGGCCGCCTTGCGCTCATCCGGCAGCTCGATGCCGTGATCCATGGAGTTGCGGACGATGTGCATCAGCGGGTCGCCGATGTGCTCCGCGATGTTCTTGTCCACCTCGGTGTCCTCGCCGACGAGCACGAGCCGCGCCTTCTTGCCGAGGTTCTTCGTCATGTCGCGGACGATGCGGTTCATCTTCTTGAACGTGCCGCTGATCGGCACCATGCGGAGCGCCATGACGCCGTCCTGCAATTCTTCGTTGAGCTTGTGGAGCTGGCGCGCGGCCTTCGAGAAATTCGCAAGTTCGAGGCCCGCGAGGTCGGGGTTCTGCGTCACCATCGACTCCGCGATTACGAGCTCGCCGACGAGGTCCATGAGGCGGTCGAGCTTGTCGACGCGCACGGAAATCATCTGCGATTCGTGCTCCTGCGATGCCGCATGCGCCTTTGGCGGCGCGGGACGCGGCTTCTTTTCGGGCGGCGGCGGCACGACGGGCTCCGAGGCTTCCGATGCCTCGATGACGGCCTGCTGCTGCGGCGTCGGCCAGTATTCGCACTCCGCCGTGCTCGCGAGCTCCTTGAATTCCAATTTGTCGAGGAAAATCGTCTCTTCGAGGAACGCTTTCGCCGCGTCCGCCGCCATGTCTGTCTGGAACCAGATGCGGAAGCCGACATCCTTGATCGTATCGACGGCCTGCGGGTCTTCGAGGATTTTTTCCGGCAGATAATGGAACTCCGGCGAAATATCCTTCATGCGGTTCAGCACGCCGAACGCGCGGACTTCCTCCATGCCGCAGTCCTGCTCGAAATGGAGCGTCGCCGCATAGACATGCAGGTCGCTCGCGGCCTGCGGGGCCGGCTTCGCGGCGGGGATGAAGTATTGCTGCGGCTTTTCCGCAGGCGGCGGCGCAGGCGCGGCGGACGCACTGCCGGCCGCTGCTTTCTGCTGCGGCTTCGCCTTGCGCAGATCGACGTCGGGATCGTCGCCATTGTCGATCTTGAACTGGCGCAGGAAATCATGCGTGTGCTGCCGCATGTCCTCGCTCGAACCGTCGGGCGTCTCGCCGCTGTCAAGCTTGTCGACTTCGCCATTCATGAAATCGACGGCCGTCAGCACGATGTCCGTGATGGCCGACACGTCGACGTTCTTCGGATGCAATTCGCGGATATAGAAAAAGATGTCTTCGACTGCATGCGCCAGCTTCGAGATCTCGTCGAGCATCATCATCGCCGCCGAGCCCTTGATCGTATGCATGGCTCGGAAGATCTCGTTGACGTCCTCGGGCGTGAAGCTCCCCTCCTGCTCGCTCGTCAGCGCCATCTGCTCGAGCTGCTCGAGGAACTGCCGCGTCTCATAGATGAAGACTTCCACCATCGGCTCATGTTCCGCCACCGCGCATCATCTCCCTTTGACTTGCTTGGAGTGAACTTTTTCGGTAACTTTCTCGTTATCTAGTCGTATATTTCCATGAAAATGTGCAAATTCTTGCTAAAGTACCAAAAGACTCTATGATTTTTTATGTAAAGATATGGTAAATGGACAATTCCGGGCAAAAGAAAACGCCGTCAGCCACGAGGGCGACGGCGTGCAGGATGCAGCTTGTCTTCAAATCTGGATGGTATGGAACCCGCTTGCCTTGTGCAGGCGGTTCATGATGGCGAGACCGAGGCCGACTTCCGTCGTGCCTTCGCCGAGCAGCGCGTCGGCCTCCGTGTCGTCGAAAGCGATCAGCGCTTCGTAGATATGCGCAGCAATCGCTGAGAGGTCGCCCTGCGGGCCGTAGGATTTGCGGAGCGCGTCGGGCACGAAATCAGCGAGTGCATCGCAGACCTCGTCGCTTGCGAGGATGCCGACCGTATGGCCGTCTTTCTGCAGCTGGCGCACCTGGCGGCGGAATGCGGCCGCCATCTTTGCGGGCGCGCCTTCGAGCAGCGTCATCGGCGCTTTCGGTGCGTAGTGCTTGTACTTCATGCCCGGCGCTTTCGGCACTGTGCCTGCGCCGACGAGCGCGGGGTCGAGCTTCACACCGCCGAGCACCTCCGTCAGCATTTCGCGCGTGATGGCCCCAGGACGCAGGATGACCGCGACTGGGCCCGTGCAATCGACAATCGTCGACTCGACGCCGAAGCGGCAGGGGCCGCCGTCGAGAATCAGCGGAATGCGGCCATCCATATCGCGCAGCACGGATGCTGCCGTCGTCGGACTCGGACGGCCAGAGATATTCGCCGACGGCGCCGCGACCGGCACGCCCGCCGCGCGGATCATCGCGCGCGCCGCCGCGCTCTCCGGCATGCGGATGCCGACCGTGTCGAGCCCGCCCGTGATACGGTCAGGCACGATGGATTTCCTGCGCAGGATCAGCGTCATCGGCCCGGGCAGAAATGCCGCCATGAGCTTTTCCGCCATCGGCGGAATCTCCGCCGCGACCGTCTCGGCCATCGCTCGGTCCGCCACATGGAGGATCAGCGGATTGTCTGACGGCCGCCCCTTCGCCTCATAAATGCGGGCACACGCCTCGCCATCGAGTCCGTTCGCCCCGAGGCCATACACCGTCTCCGTCGGGAACGCGACGAGCTGGCCCGAACGGAGCAGCTTTCCCGCCTCGGCAAGGGCGTCTTGTGCCACCTCGCTCTTCAAATCTTCAATCTTTCGAACTTCTGTCTTCATTCAAATACGTTCTTCCTTATTTCAAGAAACGTGGGAAAGAATGCCGAACGATACGTCCCCAGCAGCCTCCCTCTTTGAGGGAGGGGGACCGCGAAGCGGTGGAAGGAGTGTCGAAGGTAGGAATAAACAATTGATACGATTATCATCTGCGAAGGAAAATCGTACCTTCGCAGACAACAATCCATTCATGAGCTATTTCCTACCTTCGACACTCCCCCAGTCGCCTACGGCGACAGCCCCCTCTGGGAAGGGGCCTCCTGTCATAGCTGTGTTCAGCATTCTGTCGAAACTCCACTTTTACACAGCTTCGTCATTTTTTCCATGCAACAACGACGCGCTCGATGCCGCCGTAATCCCTGCGCCTGATGGATGCCGACCTCGACGGCGAGGAAGCCATCGTCTTTGATGAGTGCGGGGCTGTCCGCGACGAGGCGGCGGTAGAAGTCGAGGCCGTCCGCGCCGCCCGCGAGTGCCGTACGCGGCTCCTTGCAGCGGACTTCGGGCGCGAGCGTCTCAATGTCGGCGTCAGGGATATAGGGTGGATTCGAGAGAATCGCGTCGTAGCGAGCGCCTGCCGTCTCTTCCGCCGCACTTGCCTTATCACCCGCTCCACCGCTTTGCGCTTTGGAGAGCGGCGCCAGCAAATCGCCTGTATAAAACGTTATACGGCCCTTGACATCGAGCGCTTCGGCATTTTCCTCAGCGACCTTTCGCGCGGCCTCGGAAATATCCACGGTATCGGCTGTCGCCTGCGTCAGGTAATGCAGCACCGACAGGCAGATCGCTCCTGTGCCCGTGCCGATGTCGGCAAAACGCACGGGGCGTGCTTCCTCCGCGCCGCTCATCTTCTTCAGCCGCTCGATGGCCGCCTGCACGAGGATTTCCGTATCGGGCCGCGGCACGAGCGTGTCCTCCGTCACATGGAACGTCAGCCCCATGAACTCGCGCTGTCCGATGATGTAGGCGACGGGGACGCGGCGAATCCGCTGCTTGATGGCCTCGCGGTACTCCGTGAGCTCCTGCGGCTGGAGCGGCTCGTCAAAATGGACATAAAGATAGATACGCTCCTTTTCGAGCACATGGCCGAGCAGCACCTCGGCGTCGAGGCGCGGGCTCTCGATGCCCTTTTCCTTGAAGAAGTTCTCCGTCCACTTGAGAATGCGCCCGATCGTCCAGATTTCGTTCATTCATTCACCTGCTTCAGCCGCCGCGCCTGGTCAGCCGTGATCAGCGCGGCGAGGATTTCGTCGAGGTCGCCGCCGAGCACGGCGTCAATGCGGTGCACGGTCAGGCCGATACGGTGATCCGTCACGCGGCCCTGCGGGAAATTGTACGTGCGAATGCGCTCGCTGCGGTCGCCCGAGCCGACCTGGCTCTTCCGATCCGCCGCGACGGCATCCTCCTGCTCCTGCTGTGCGCGGTCGAGGAGCCGCGCCCTGAGCACCTTCATCGCCTTATCCTTGTTCTTTCGCTGCGATTTTTCATCCTGGCACTGCACGACGAGCCCTGTCGGCAGATGCGTGATGCGGATGGCCGTCTCCGTGCGGTTGACATACTGGCCGCCCGCGCCCGACGCGCAGTACGTGTCAATGCGCAGGTCCTTCGGGTCGATGTCGATGTCGACTTCCTCGGCCTCCGGCAGCACGGCGACCGTCGCGGCCGAAGTATGGATGCGGCCGCCCGACTCCGTCACGGGCACGCGCTGGACGCGGTGCGTGCCGCTTTCGTATTTCAGGCGGCTGTACGCGCCCTCGCCCGCGATCAGGAACGTGATTTCCTTGAAACCGCCGATTTCCGTGGCATTTTCCGAAAGGATGTCCACCTGCCAGCCCTTGCGCTCGGCATAGCGGCTGTACATGCGGAACAGGTCGCCCGCGAACAGCGCCGCCTCATCACCGCCAACGCCGCCACGAATCTCCATGATGACATTCCGCTCGTCGTTCGGGTCTTTCGGGAGCAGCAAAATAGGGAGCTCGTGATCGAGCTCCTCTTTCTGCGTCATGAGGTCTGCGAGTTCCTCCTCGATGAGGTGGCGCATCTCGTCGTCCGGCTGCTCGGAAAACATCGCCTTGTCCTCGGCAATGCGGCGCGTGACGTCCTTGTACACGCGAAAGCGCTCGACGATGGGCGCGAGCTTCGCGTGCTCCTTGTTCATGCGCTGCCAGCGGTCGATGTCCGCCATCGTCGCCGGGTCGGCAATCAGGGACTCCAGCTCCCGGAATTTGTCTTCGACCGCTTGAAGTTGTTCGAGCAAGAATGATGTTCCTTTCTTCTGCAATTTCAGGCCCCCTCTAGAGGGGGGCTTATCACTGCGATACGCTCGGCATCAATTCGGAGGTTTCTGTCGCTGGCGCTACATCTTTCTCCAAATACGTTCCCGTCCCCGGCACGATCTCCTCTTCCGGCAGCACAGCTTTCAGCGACTCGATCGCCACTTCGACCATATCGTCCTCGGGCGGGCGCGTCGTGAGGTACTGGAGCCAGAGGCCCGGCTGGATGAGCTTCAGCGCGATGGGGTTCGTCGTGCGGCCCGCGAAGCGGATGAGCTCGTAGCTGATCCCCGCGACGACCGGCAGCAGCACGACGCGGCTCGCGATGCGTTCGACGAGGCTCGGCCAGCCGAGGAACGCGAAGACGAAGATGGACACGAGCATGACAATCAGCAGGAAGTTCGTGCCGCAGCGCGGGTGCAGGCGGCTGAATTTCTGCACATTCTCCACCGTCAGCGGCAGGCCTGCCTCGTAGCAGTGAATCGTCTTGTGTTCCGCGCCATGATACTGGAACACGCGGCGGATGTCCTTCATGCGCGAGATGCCCCAAATGTAGCCGAGGAAGATGACGAGGCGCAAAAAGCCCTCCATGAGGTTCAAGAAGACCGGGTCGTCCGTGATGAAATGGAAGAACTTCGCCGCGCCTGTCGGAATCGCGATGAAGAGAATCGCCGCGAGCACGAACGCGAAGATGATCGTCCCCGCCATCTCCTTGTCTGACAGCTGCTCGTCTTCCTCGCCCGCCATCTTTGCCGAATACGACAGCGAGCGGATGCCGAGCACGAGCGACTCCACGAGCGACACCGAGCCGCGCAGCATCGGCTTCTTGAGAATCGGATACTTGTCCGCGATGGAATGCACGGGGCCTTTCTCGACCTCGATGCGGCCATCCGGATTCCGCACCGCCGTCGCGACCTTTCCCGGCCCGCGCATCATGACGCCCTCGATGACGGCCTGCCCGCCAACACTCAGCTTGCCCATGGTGACTCCTCCTTCAGAGGAGGCGCTGGCAAAATCCCTCCAACCATCTTGCGGCATCTTTTCCGCCCTCTCCGCGTCGTCAAATCCTCGGCGTAGCTCTGCTACGCCTTGCGGTTTGACTCCTTGAGAGGACAGAAAATCTGCGGCAATCTGGATGGACGTCTTTCGCCAGCGACTCCTCAATTTTATCTATATAGTTTAACACATATTTGTGAAAAAACCTAGCAAAAAGAGCTGTTGCAATCTGCAACAGCTCCCCAAATTCCGACGCGCAATCAGTGCTTGCCGTAGCGCTTGTTGAACTTCTCGATACGACCGCCCGCCTGGACGTCACGCTGACGACCCGTGAAGAACGGATGGCACTTCGAGCAAACGTCAACATGGATCTCCGGCTGCGTGGAACCCGTCGTGAACGTGTTGCCGCAACCGCAGATGACCTTCGCGTCATCGTAATACTTCGGATGAATGCCCTGCTTCAATTTTTCCACCTCGCTTTTCCCCAAAGACTGGGAATAGGATACAAGGAAGCTCTGCGCCTCCTTGGTTCTGACCTAGCTTCCCGCATTTGGGGAATAGCCAGTCACATGTAACTGGAATCAGACGTCAGTACGTCCGATACGCCGAATAGTATATCACAACAGCGGGGTTCGTGCAAGGAAATTATTACTGTGCGGGCTGGAGATTCTGCGACTTCAAGAAGCTCTGCACATGCTCGATCGTCCAGCCTGTCGCCGCTGCCATAATGTCGATGCCATTGCCTCTTTTCAGCAAGCGCAAAATTGTATTTTTCTTCTCCTCTTGCTCTACATCATTCCGTACTTCCTCCATCAATTCTTCCCGAAAATCTTCTTTCAGTCCTTGGCTCAAATTGCACATGTCGCTCAGCTCCTCTCTTGTTTCATCCCATAAATCGATTCCGAAATCCTTCTTCAGATGTGCTTCTCGTTCTGCTTCGGTCAGACGAGACATAAAGACCAAATGCAAGAATTTGAGCAACGTATCTGTTTTTTCATCATCACGCCCGATATGAATCATCGTGATGTCAAACAAATCATAGTTTTCCTTGCTCTCGTGAAAATCACCGACCTCGCAAATTTCTTGCGGACGGTAATGCGTGATAGAACTCGTCTGTCCTTTCGGCAGGTAGCACGCTGTCCTCCGTCTGACGACCTCGGATGTATTTCGCGGCTCGCCGAAACTTGCGGTTCGTCTTGCCGGGTGCGACGGGGACGGTGCTGATCTGCGGCTCGCCGTCAATGCAATGATCTTGGATTTCCACCAAGCTGACATCGCGGAACTCCGGCACGACACGTTGAAGGATTGGCGCGAGCATCTGACGATTGCCCAGAACGACCTTCGCTTGCTTGTCGTACGTCGCGTCCTTCTTCGTATACGCAACGTTCTGCGCTTGCCCGTGCTGCTTCTTCCGTTCCATGCGGCACCTCCTGCGATTTCTATCTATATTGTATCGACGGCATGTCATTTTTTCAAGCAGAGTTTTTCATTCGCAGTTTGCAACTTTTGCGATTTGCGAGAGAAAATAGGGGATTGCTGCAATTTCATGCAATAAAAATTGGGGGATTACTGCATAATCCTCGTTTATATCTATATCTTTGATTCCATATGAAGAAGGGGCTGCTGCGCCGCAACAGTCCCTTGTCTTGTCTGTATGTCTCATTTTGTTCACGCCTGCATGTCGTAGAGCAGTCCCGCGTAGTTCGCGAAGATTCCGGCTTGGGTGTAGGCCTGGGTGACAGTATCCACGCTGCCATTCTGGCTGTATTCCGCTACCTTAATCTGCTGTGACGATATGATGGTCCGGTATCCTGCGTGCCTCCAGCGGCGGTCGCCTGCTGTTGGGCCTGGAGTTTCGTCTGCGTGGCCTGCGTGTCTTCCTCCGAGGCTTTCACCTCGGCCCTTACGGGCGCGGCGGATGGGGCGACGCCGTACATGACGCTGGTGTAAGGCTGTACGGCCCTTGTTGCTTCAATGCTGCTGATACGATCAAGTGTCAACATAATCTTCACCTTCTTTCTTTATCACCGATTGTAATGTTGTATCATTTCGAACAAATAAAAGTTACATAACATAGTGAAAAGAAAGTGATAGAAGAATGAACAAAATTTCCTTTCCATCGAGGTATAAGACATTGGTCGCCGCCCATACGGAATCATGATATAATGAAGGAAAGATTCTGACGGGAAGAGGGGACTGCCTCATGATGATAGCTCCGACGCTGCGAAAATCCATCCTCCAGGCCGCGATCTCGGGACGGCTGACGGAGCAGCGTGCCGAGGACGGGGACGCACGTGATTTGCTCGCGGCCATCCGAAAGGAAAAGACGCGGCTCGTGCGCGAAGGGAAGCTCAAGAAGGAAAAGGCGTTGCCCGCCATCGCGGAGGACGAGGTGCCGTTCGAGATTCCGGAGAATTGGTGCTGGGCACGGCTGGGAGCGGTCTGCGTCAGCATCGCCGACGGCGACCATCAAGCTCCACCAAAAGTCTCGAATGGCATCCCGTTCCTTGTCATTTCAAACGTTTCCAGCGGTACGATTTCTTTCGAAAACTGCCGACATGTACCTCCAGAATATTTTGAAGCCATCGCTTACAATCGTTGTCCCGAGTATGGTGACCTTTTGTTTACTGTCACAGGTTCTTACGGCATCGTCGTCCCCGTGCAAACGCACAAACCATTCTGTTTCCAGCGTCACATGGCGTTATTGAAAACGCGCGTGATAAATGTAAATTATCTCAGATTCTTGCTTGACAGCCCTCTCGTAAAAATGCAATGCGACCATGCCGTCACAGGAACGGCACAAAAGACGCTCGCCTTAAACGCATTGAAATCCTTGCTCGTTGCCATCCCTCCGTTGAATGAGCAACAACGCATCGTGCAACGACTGACGAGCTTGCATGAAGAATTGACCGCTCTTGAAACCGACGAGCAGCAGCTTGACGCGCTGGAAACGTCGTTCCCTTCACGCATGAAGGCGTCCATCTTGCAAGCGGCCATCAGCGGGCAGCTGACGGAGCGCGAGGCGGGAGACGGGGACGCGCGGGAGCTACTGGCGGAAATCGATCGCGAAAAGGGACGGCTCATCAAGGAGAAAAAAATCAAACGGGAAAAGGCGTTGCCGCCTGTGGATGAGGAGGAAGTGCCGTTCGAGATTCCGGAAAATTGGTGCTGGTGTCGGTTGGGGGATATTACGGATTTGCTATCAGGGCAAGATTTCCCTTCGCAAAAATACAATGCAAATCATAAAGGCGCTCCCTATATCACAGGGGCAAGCAATATTGAAAACGGTCATGTTCTTGAAAACCGTTGGACGGAAGAACCTCGCTGTCTCGCTTATCGCGGCGATTTATTGCTTGTCTGCAAGGGGTCTGTCGGCGAAATGGCATTTCTCCCTTTCGATTCAGCACATATCGCACGACAAATCATGTGTTTCCACAATCGCCATTGGTTCGATATGCAATATCTCCACATATTTCTGTTATCAAAAGTTGCGTCCATTAAAAAAGACGCTCGTGGTGTCATCCCCGGCATTGACCGTGTATCGATTCGCAAATTCCCCATCCCCCTCCCTCCCCTCGCCGAGCAGAGACGCATTGTCGAGAGGGTGGAAGAGGTGATGGAGGAGCTGGAGTGACGGCAACCAGCAGCCTCTCCCTCTGGGAGAGGGGGACCGCGACAGCGGTGGAGAGGGTAGTTGGGCGCTGAAGCCTGGCAATCAGCTCTTTGTAGCTAAAAGACTTTAGCCATAACGCAAAAATTCGTTCGGCTATCACATCCTACTACCCTCTCCGCCTCGCGTTCGCTCGGCACCTCTCCCAAGGGGAGAGCCTGCTGTATCTGTTACATTCAAAAAACAGCTCGTGAAAGCTCTCCCTAGGGGAGAGCCTGCCCGACGAACGATACTTTGCAATCTTTGATAACAAAGGCGGTGAACGCTATGTATTCTAGCAACTCTCCTCAGACGGAGGAGGATGTCAAACATCTCTATATCACGCCGGCCATCGAGCGCGGGTGGGCGGCGGAGCATATCCGCATGGAGGCGCGGATCACGGATGGGCGGTTTAATCTGCGCGGGAATCTCGTGGCACGGGAGCGGCCGAAGAAGGCGGATTATCTCTTGTGCCCGAACGGCGGTGCGCCGATGGCCGTTGTCGAGGCAAAGGACGCGTCGCATGGCGTTTCATACGGCCTCCAGCAGGCGAAGACGTATGCCGAGATGATGGATCTGCGCTTTGCCTACAGTTCGAATGGGCACGGCTTCACGGAATACGATTTTTTCACGGGCGTCGAACGGAATCTTTCGATGGACGAATTCCCGAGTGAGCAGGAGCTCGTCGCTCGGCTCTTGCGCGAGGGTCATTTTTCGGACGAGGAGCTGCGCGTGCGCGCGGCGCCTGCCTATACGTCGGCCACGACGAATACGCCGCGTTATTATCAGCAGGTGGCCATCGACCGTGTGCTTTCGGCGGTCGCGCGCGGGCAGCGGCGTTTGCTGCTCGTGATGGCGACGGGCACGGGCAAGACGTTCACGGCGTTCCAGATTGTCTGGCGGCTGCGGCAGGCGGGGCTCGCGCGGAAAATCCTCTATCTCGCCGATCGCAACATTCTCGTCGACCAGTCCATCGCGCAGGATTTCAGTCCTTTGAAAGATGTCATCCACAAGGTGAACTTCGCGAAGGATGACCGCAAGACGCTGACGGCTTACGAGGTCTTTTTCTCGCTTTACCAGCAGATGGTCGGCGATGGGGACGACGGGAGCGAGGAGCATTTTCGCACGCTGTTCGATCCGGCGTTTTTCGATCTCGTGATTGTCGATGAGTGCCATCGCGGCTCGGCAAAGGAGGAAAGCCGCTGGCGGCGCGTGCTCGATTATTTTTCGGGCGCGGTGCAGCTCGGCATGACGGCGACGCCGAAGGAGACGAAGTATGTCTCGAACATCGATTATTTTGGCGATCCCGTCTACACGTACAGTCTGCGGCAGGGTATCGAGGACGGCTTTCTCGCGCCGTTCCGCGTCGTGAACGTCCACATGGACATCAGCGACGGCTGGCGGCCGACGAAGGGGCAGCGTGATTTCTATGGCAAGGAAATCCCCGACCGTATCTACAACAACACGGATTATGACTACACCATCGTGCTCGAAGACCGTATCCGCGCAGTCGCGCATGAAATCACGGAATTTCTCAAGCGCTCCGGCGGCCGCTTGCAAAAGACGATCGTGTTCTGCGCGAGCGAGGAGGCCGCCGAGCGCATGCGGCAGGCGCTCGTGCGGGAAAACGCCGACCTCATGAAGGAGCACGCCGACTACATCGTGCGGATCACGGGCGGCGATGATTTCGGCAAGAGCAAGCTCGCCTATTTCATTTCAGTGTCCGAACCGTATCCGACGATCGCAACGACGTCGGAGCTGCTGTCGACGGGCGTCGATGCGAAGATGACGAAGGTCATTGCGCTCGACAAGAACATCGTCTCGATGACGCAGTTCAAGCAGATCATCGGACGCGGGACGCGCGTGCGCGAGCAGGACGGCAAAACGCATTTCACGATTCTCGATTTTCGCGGCGTGACGCGCCTGTTCGCCGATCCCGAGTGGGACGGGCCAGCGCTCCAGGATCCTGATTTTTCGCATGCGGAGCCTGTGTCGGAGCCGAACGATGTGCCGCCCGCAGGCGGGGACGAAGGTGGCGACGAGCCCGGTGGCGATACCGTCCGCGAATCGCCGTACCGTCCTTTCGTCACGCGCGACGGCTGTGCCGTGCAGGTGCTCGGCAAGACAATCGCCATCTACGACACGGACGGCAAGCTGCTGCGGCAGGAGAATATCATCGACTACACGCGCGAGAATGTGCGCGGCGACTACGGCGACCTCGCGCAATTCATCCGCACCTGGACGGCGAGCGCGAAAAAACGCGCCATCGCCGACGCGCTGCGCGAGCACGGCATCGACCTCGATGCGCTGAAGCGCGACATGGGCATGGCAGAGGTCGATGATTTCGATTTTCTCTGCCATGTGGCCTACGACCAAAAGCCCTTGACGCGCCGCGAACGCGCGGAGGGCGTGCAGAAGACGGATTTCCTCCACCGCTACAGCGGCGCGGCACGCGCTGTGCTCGAAACGCTGCTCGTGACGTACCAGAATCTCGGTATCAAGGAAATCGAGAACCCGAGCGTGCTGAAGCTCTCGGATTTCCAGCATTTCGGCACGATTCCGAAAATCATCAAGCTCTTCGGCGGCAAGGCGGCGTTCCAGTCAGCGCTGCGCGCGCTCGAAGACGAACTCTACAAGATAGGATAATGTTTCATGACAAATCTCACGAGCCTCATCAAGAACCTGCGCGACATCATGCGGCAGGACGCGGGTATCAATGGCGACGCCCAGCGCATTGAGCAGATCATCTGGATTCTCTTTCTGAAGGTCTATGCCGCGAAGGAAGAGGAATGGGCGTATGAAGATGACGCGTTTTCGTCCATCCTGCCCGCGCACTGCCGCTGGGATGCCTGGGCGCACGACGATGGAAATGGCACGGCGCGGACGGGCGATGAGCTGCTGTCGTTCGTCAACGGCACGCTGTTCCCGACGCTCAAAACGCTGCCGGTCACGAAGGAGACGCCGATCCGCAAGGCCATCGTGCAGACGGTGTTCGCCGAGGCGAACCAGTACATGAAGGACGGCGTGCTGCTGCGGCAGATCGTGAATGTCATCGACGGCATCGACCTCGAGGATTATGAGGAAATCCATGCGCTCGGCGACATCTATGAAAACCTCCTGCGCGAGCTCCAGAGCGCGGGCAGTGCCGGCGAGTTCTACACGCCGCGCGCCGTGACGGATTTCATGGCGGACCATATCGAGCCGCAGCTCGGCGAACGCGTCGCGGATTTCGCCTGCGGCACGGGCGGTTTCCTCGTGAGCTGGATCAAGCGGCTGCAGGCGCAGGGCGCGGCGACGACGCAGGACATCGCGGCCATCGGGCAGTCGACATTTGGCATCGAAAAGAAGCAGTTCCCGTACATGCTCGCCATCACGAACATGCTGCTGCATGGCATTGACGCGCCGCACATCGTGCACACAAATGCGCTGACGGCGAAGAACGTGCTCGACTATACGGAGGCGGACGCCTTTGACAAAATTCTCATGAATCCGCCGTATGGCGGGCATGAGAAGGCGGACGTGCAGGGGTTCTTTCCCGAGGACTTGCGCGACTCCGAGACGGCCGACCTCTTCCTCGTGCTGATCCTCTATCGGCTGCGGAAGGGCGGGCGCGCGGCTGTCGTGCTACCGGACGGCTTCCTCTTTGGCGGCGACAATACGAAGACGAACATCAAGCGGAAACTGCTCGACACCTGCAATCTCCATACTGTCATCCGCCTGCCCGCGAGCGTCTTTGCGCCGTACACGAGCATTACGACGAATCTGCTGTTCTTTGACAAGACGGGGCCGACGAAGGAGACGTGGTTCTACCGCCTCGACATGCCCGAGGGGTACAAGCATTTCAGCAAGACGAAGCCCATGCAGCGCGAGCATTTCGCGCCGTGCGATACGTGGTGGCAGGGCCGCCGCGTCATCCCCGATCCCGAGGCCCCCGGCGCGTACAAAGCCAATGTCTACACGCGGCAGGAAATCGAGGACGGCGGCTACAGCCTCGACCTCTGCGGGTATCCGACGGTGGAAGAAGAGATTCTGTCGCCGGAAGAAACCATCCGCGCATTTCATGAACAGCGGGACGCACTCAACGCGAAGATCGATGAGAGGCTGAAACGGATCGAGGAACTGCTCGGAGTGTGACACGCCCCTGCCTCCCTCTCAGAGGGAGGGGGACCGCGAAGCGGTGGTGGGAGTAGTTGGATGCTGGAGACTGGCACGAATACAGGCATTGCTAAAGTCCTTTAGAAATGTTTTGCATATTTGTTCGGCTATCGCCCCCTACTACTCCCCCTGCCACTACGTGGCCCTCCCCCCTCAATGAAGGGGGCTTATAATATAGTGTTGCTATTTTCTCCAAGATACGTAATAATAGGAGAGAAACACTTTTGATAATTTGACGTATCCGGAAAGGACGATTTTATAATGCCAGAGAGAAAACCCATCCAGCACCAGTGCAGCTTCTGCAAGCGCGTCATCGAGGTGCATGACCAGTACGACCTGCCGATCTACGACCCGAACACGGGCTTTGCCATCTGCAAGAACTGCATTCGCGAAATCAACCGCTTCCTCGACGAGCACGACGCCGCTTCTGAGCAGGAGGAACGCCATGTCTTTGCCGACCAGCTCGACGACATGCTCCAGAAGAACAAGCCGCACATCATCAAGCAGTATCTCGACGAGTACATCATCAACCAGGACCACGCGAAGAAAATCCTCTCCGTCGCGGTCTACAACCACTACAAGCGTATGAAATACGGCTACGAGCACGAGGACGGCACGGAAATCGAGAAGTCGAACGTCATCATGCTCGGCCCGTCCGGCTGCGGCAAGACGGCGCTGCTCTCGCACCTCTCGAAGCTCCTCGACATCCCGTTCGCTGTGACGGACGCTTCGAGCCTCACGGAAGCAGGCTTCGTCGGTGCCGATGTCGAAGTCGCCGTGCGCAACCTCTACTATGCAGCCGACAAGGACGTCGAGAAAGCCGAGCACGGCATCATCTACCTCGACGAGTTCGACAAGATCGCGCGCAAGTCGGGCGCGAACAACTCCATCACGGCCGACCCGGGCCACGAGGGCGTGCAACAGGCACTGCTCAAAATGCTCGAAGGCAGCGTCGTCGAGTTCACGCAGCGCGGCCAGCGCAAGCACCCGGAAGCCCCGACCATCAAGGTCGATACGAAGAACATCCTCTTCATCGTCGGCGGCGCGTTCGTCGGCATCGACAAGGTCATCGCGAAGCGCCTCCAGAAATCGAGCTCCATCGGTTTCGGCGCCGAGGTGCAGGGCAAGGACGAGCAGCCGAAATTCGACGAGCTCATCCATCAGGTGCGCCCCGAAGACCTCATGGAGTACGGTATCATCCCGGAAATCATCGGCCGCCTGCCCGTCATCTGCACGCTCGAGACGCTCGACGAAGACGCGCTGCTGCGTATCCTGACGGAGCCGAAAAACGCGCCCGTCAAGCAGTATGAAAAACTGCTCGCGATGGACGGCGTCACGCTCGACTTCGAGGAAGACGCGCTGCGCGCCGTCGCGCAGAAGGCCATCGAGCGCAAGACCGGCGCGCGCAGCCTCAAGGGCATCATCGAGGACGTCATGCTCGACGTCATGTATGAAATCCCGAAATCCGACGAGAAACGCAAGGTCATCATCACGAAAGAATGCATCACCGACGGCGCGAAGCCAAAGGTCGAAGCGGTATCGTAAGCAGCGAGGTGGTGAGACACCATGCTTATCAAGATCGACCATGATTTCCACGAACACCTGACGGAAACCGAGAAAAAGGTCATCAATTTCATCAACATGAACGTCGAAGCCATCTCGTCGATGTCCATCAGCGACGTGGCTGAAAAGACGTTCTCGTCGCCCGCAACGGTCTCGCGCACGATCAAGAAGTGCGGCATCTCTGGCTTTGCCGAGCTCCGCTATCTGCTGACGCAGGAGACGCAGACAAAGAAGGACGACGTCGATGTCAATGAAATCTTCAACAAGTCGCTGCTCGAGGTCTCGAACACCATCGACCATCTTTCCATCGACACCATCCTCGATGTCGTGAAGGAAATCCGCAGCGCAAAACGCATCTACCTGCTCTCGCGCGGCCTCTCGGAGCACGTCGCGCAGGAATTCGCGCTGAAGCTCCAGATTCTCGGGTTCAACGTCTTCGAGAACAGCGATACGGCCATCATGCAGGAAATGACGAGCCATGTGAAAAAGCAGGAGCTCGTCATCATCTTCTCGCTCTCGGGCAAGACGCCGGAGCTCCTGACGGCCGCCGAAAACGCCTCGTCGCTCGGCGCGCGCATCATCACAATCACCTGCGGCGACCCCGACGTCCCGCTCGCGCGTATCGCACATGTCGCCGTCTACGGCTACAAGCACAAGCACGTCTCCATCACAAGCGTCGACGCTACGAGCCGCCTGCCGCTCTACGTCATCAGCCGCATTCTCATCGACTACATCACGAAGCAGATGAATACGGAGGAAGAAAAGGCGGCGCGAAAAAAAGAAGCCGAGCGGAAGGCAAGATATTTCTGAGGAATCATCAGAAATATCTCGACAGAAAGCCTCCCTCACAGAGGGAGGGGGACCGCGTTAGCGGTGGTGGGAGTAGTAGGGTTCTAAAGACTGACAAACATGCAAACGTCGTTAAAGTCCTTTAGCAACGTTTCGCATATTTGTTCGGCTCCAGTACCCAACTACTCCCCCAGTCAGCTTCGCTGACAGCCCCCTCTAGAGGGGGCCTGCCCATATCGATACGTTCTGCAATAAAAGAAAAGACCAGACAAAACGTGGGGGAAACGTCTTATCTGGTCTTTTCATATATGTGGATTTTCAGGGAAAGGATTTTTTTCAGGAAACCTGGGTAATCGCGATTTTCGGGAGGAG
>OMZR01000185.1 GCA_900315575.1 uncultured Veillonellaceae bacterium | reverse complement strand
GATAAACGCTGAAAGCATCTAAGCGTGAAGCCCGTCCCGAGATGAAGTATCTCATAGCGCAAGCTAGTAAGACTCCTTGAAGAAGACAAGGTTGATAGGAAGAGTGTGGAAGTTCCGTAAGGAATGAAGCTGATCTTTACTAATAAGTCGAGGGCTTTAACTAGAGAGCCAAAGATGAAGGAGCGAAAGCGACGCACAGATTTGTGTGAATCAGTTAGTTAAAATCCGCAGGATTTTAACATCCTTCAGTAGACGAACCTAGAATGTTCGATTGTTTCGTTCTTCTGTATAGTTTTGAGAGAATACACCGCAAGGTCGCCAGTAGGGCGGCCTTTTTTCGTTGACGTCGTCTACGATGTCCTCTATAATAGTAGATAAAGTACGTGGGCAAAGGGGCCGATGGTTTGAAGATTTTAGCTCGTCAATTGACGATGGATTTTTATCATTGCAAGAACAGCAAACTGCAGGAGATGGAGGCCATCAAGTCGATGCTCCGGGATCTGCTCGGCGGTTTTGGATGCAGGATCATCGACGTGCAGGGACATGAGATCGAGAAACAGCATTATGCGATTGCGGCTCTGTTCGGCGAAGGGCATGTCATGCTGCATGTCTATACCGACCTCCGCTATGTGGCAGGCGATGTGTTCCTGTTCGCGGAGAACGCGCAGCCGGAGGAGTTCTTCAAGGGCATCCGCAAGTTCTTCCAGCCGGACAAGACGAAGACGACGTTCCTGAAGCGTGGCGAGATTGCGGCATCCTCGGATATTCGCCCGAAGGTCAAGACGCGCGTCGCACCGCTCCGCAAGATTCATAATACCGGCGCGAAGGTCATCCGCATCCTCGCACGTCGCAATCGAAACTGAATATGGCATTGAATTTTTGCACCGAAGGATTTGGTTCCTTCGGTGTTTTTTTATCTTTTTTTGGATGTTTGATTCAGAACCTGCCATTTGACGAAATTCTCTTTGTAACAACCGACCATAAAACGATGGAACAATGAAATCAAACAATTTGATATGATAGAATCAAGATAAACAAGAATCAATGGGATGCAGAAATCGAGGAGGAACCTATGAAAACGTTTCAAAAGATCTGTTTGCCGCTGGCATGTCTTTCTGTTCTGTCATTCGGAGCTGGAAGCCTGTCACCACAATCGGCAGCTGTCCTTTCCGTTTGCGATGCGAAAGCAGCAGGGCAAGCAGCTGCTCGTCGCGTTTCTTTTGACAGGGACTGGAAGTTCTTTCTCGGGGATGCAGATCATCCCGAACGGAATGTTTTTGATGATGCTGCTTGGCGTACGCTGGATGTTCCGCATGATTGGAGCATCGAGCTTCCATTCGATCGGAAGTCGCCCGCAGGGAGCAGTGGCGGTTTTCTGAATGGCGGTGTCGGCTGGTATCGCAAGACCTTTTCTTTGCCAGATGTCGGCAGCAGGAAAATCCTCATCGATTTCGACGGCGTCTATATGAACAGCAGTGTCTACATCAATGGCCACCTGCTTGGAACGCATCCATACGGCTATACGTCATTCCAATATGATTTGACACCATATCTCAATCCGGCTGGCACGCCGAATGTGCTTGCGGTCCGTGTCGAGAACAACCAGCCGACAAGCCGATGGTACTCGGGATCGGGTATCGAGCGCAATGTCTGGTTGCAGACGCTGAATCCCGTACACGTCGCACAATGGGGCACGTTCGTGACGACGCCGACGCCGAAGAAGACGGAGAATGGCTGGGACGCGATGGCAGATGTGCAGACGAAGGTCGCGAATGATGCTGCCCAAACAAAGACAGTCAAGGTCATCTCGAAAATTTACGGACCGGACCAGAAACTTGTCGGTACTGCGGAACAAACAGTTGTGCTCAGGGCGGGCGAAACATTGCCGGTGAAACAATCTGTTGCGATTCCAGATGCCGCGCTCTGGTCGGTGGACAAGCCGCAGCTCTACAAGCTCGAGACGTCCATTGTGGAAAATGGTACGGTGCTCGACGCGACGGAGACGCCGTTCGGTGTGCGGTTCTTCAGTTTTGATGCGAATACGGGATTTTCGTTGAATGGCGTGCCAATGAAGATGCATGGTGTCTGCCTGCATCATGACCAGGGCAGCCTTGGCGCGATTACGAATGTCCGCGCACTGACGCGTCAGCTGCAGATCATGAAGGATATGGGCGTCAATGCGATCCGCACATCGCATAATCCGCCGACGCCGGAACTTCTCGACTTGGCGGACCACATGGGGTTCCTCGTCATGGATGAAGCCTTTGATTGCTGGGAAATCAAGAAGAGCACGAACGACTATCATCTGTATTTCAACGACTGGTCGGATCGCGATCTCGCGTCGATGGTCGAGCGCGACAAGAATCATCCGTCCATTGTGATCTGGGGCATCGGCAATGAGATTCCTGAGCGCTCGCTCAAGACGGCAAAGCGCTTGCGCGATGACGTGCGTGCCATCGATACGACGCGCCCCGTCGCGATGGCGAATGCAGGCGGCAACTACGATGCAGATGTCGCGGATGCGCTCGATCTCGTTGGCTATAATTATTATGATTATTCGGGCATCACGCAAAAACAGACGAATGAGAAAGTCTATGACAACGATCATGCGAAGCATCCGAACTGGAAGATTTTCGGCAGCGAGACATCGTCGGCTATCCGCTCACGTGGCGTGTATCATTTGCCGACGTCGCTCGTGCAGCCGGATATGGCTCACTTCGATCAATTGAAGACAGAAGATCAGCAGTGTTCGAGCTTTGACAATACGGTCGTACCGTGGGGCGCGACGGCAGAGAAGTCGTGGATCGACGACCGCGACCGTCCGTTCTGCTTCGGCCAGTTCATCTGGACGGGCTTTGACTACATCGGCGAGCCGACGCCGTATGATACGTCGAAGAGTTCGTACTTTGGCATCGTCGATACGTGCGGCTTCCAGAAGGACATCTATTATTTTTACAAGAGCCAGTGGACGCAGGAGCCGCTCGTGCACCTTCTGCCGTCGTGGGAGAAAGATCGTTGGCAGGCTGGCGAGACCGTGCCAGTCTGGGCATATACGAACGCAAAGACCGTCGAGCTCTTCCTCAACGGCAAGTCGCTCGGCATACGGACGTATGATCCCAAAGGGGATACGCTCCACCTTGAATGGGATGTTCCGTACGCGCCAGGCGAGCTCAAGGCCGTCGCGCGTGATGCGAGCGGCAAGGAAGTTGCACACGACATCATCCGTACATCGACAGGGGCGGCGAAGATTCGTCTGACCGCCGATGCGAAGAGCGTCAAAGCCGATGGCAAGGACCTTGTCTACATCACGGCGGACATCGTCGAT
>OMZR01000044.1 GCA_900315575.1 uncultured Veillonellaceae bacterium | reverse complement strand
ACGGAAAAATTTTTATGTCAATCATCCGCGCACAAGAAAAAGGCTTCCCCGAAAAACGAGGAAGCCTGAAATGCTTTCGAAACGTTATTTCATCATGGCAAGCATCGTACCAGCGGCGACCGCTGTGCCGATGACACCGGCGACGTTCGGGCCCATGGCATGCATGAGCAGGTAGTTGCCCGGTTTCGCCTTCATGCCGACGACCTGGCTGACGCGTGCGGCCATCGGGACAGCAGAGACACCAGCCGAACCGATGAGCGGGTTGACCTTCCAGCCAGAGACGCGGCACATGATCTTGCCGAACAGGACGCCGCCTGCCGTACCGAAGATGAACGCGACGAGGCCGAGGAAGATGATTTCGAGCGTCTGCGCCGTCAGGAATTTGTCGGCGCTCATCGTCATGCCCGTGCCGGTAGCAAGGAAGATCGTGACGATGTTGCAGAGCGAGTTCTGCGCTGTATCCGAGAGGCGGTCCATGACGCCGGACTCACGGAAGAGGTTGCCGAGCATCAGCATGCCGAGCAGGGATGCAATCGGCGGCAGCAGCAGGCTGATGAGGATGGCAGCGACAATCGGGAAGCAGATGCGCTCGAAACGCGTGACCGTGCGCAGCTGCTCCATGACGACTTCGCGCTCTCTCTGCGTCGTGAGGAGCTTCATGACCGGCGGCTGGATCAGCGGGACGAGCGACATGTAGGAATATGCCGCGACCGCGATGGCGCCGAGAAGTTCCGGTGCGAGCACGGACGAGAGGTAGATGGCCGTCGGGCCGTCTGCGCCGCCGATGATGCCGATAGCGCCTGCCTGCTTCTCCGTGAAGCCGAGGAGCATCGCGCCGACAAGTGCGATGAAGACGCCGATCTGCGCAGCAGCACCGAGCAAAAGCGTCGACGGACGCGCGAGCAGCGGACCGAAGTCCGTCATCGCGCCGATGCCGAGGAAGATGAGCGGCGGGAAAATCTCAAACTTGATACCGAAGTTGATGGCCATCATGACGCCCATCTCATCGAGGAATCCCGTGTTCGGGAAGTTCGCGAGAATGCAGCCAAACGCAATCGGGCCTAAGAGCAGCGGCTCGAATTCCTTGGCAATGGCCATGTACAAGAGCACGAGGCCGACGAGAATCATAATGCCGTTGCCGACCGTGAACGACGCAAAACCACTGTTCGCCCAGACGGCCTGCAGCGATACAACGAATGCATTCAAAAGTTCCATGTGTAGTTCCTCCCTTCTGCCTTATTCGACGGTCTGCGTGACGCCGAACGTACGGCCGGAACGCTTCCAAGCCTCACGCTCGATCGGGCGCACGGCACGAATCTGCTGCGGCCCATAGCCATAGCTCATGAGCGCGGCAGCGATGACGGCAACGACCTCCTGCGACACGCCGTCGGCAACTTCCGGCGCTGGCGCCGGCGCAGGAGCTGGTGCTGGCGCTGGTGCGGCGGCCTGAGGCGCTTCCTGGACCTTTTTCGGCTTCGTCGGGTCGATGTAATGAATCAGGTTGATGACGAATCCCAGCGCGATCAGGACGGCGAAAACGACCGTCATGTTGATCAGCATGATGATGAAGGGGTTTGTCGTGACTGGTTGTGACATACACTCACCTCATTTGATAGTTTTCCGATGATGGGATTTGGTAAGATTGCATGGCAAGGGCGATGAATCCGCCCTCAACCATTAGTATAAAGCATTGTGTACACAATTTGAAATATTTTATGAGAATTCGAACCATGCACAAAAGTTATCGTATTTTATCGAGCCTTCACATCGCTGCTTCTGCCTTCTCGAGGTAGAGCGCGCGGAACGCCGGATACTCGCCGAGGCCGTAGAGGCTCACGCGCACGCTGTATCCTGCGGCTTCGAGGCGCGACTTCCACGAGTCGGGGCCGTCGCCTGCCATGTCCTCCTGCACATGCGTGCCGCCCGTCAGCAGCAGCGGCGCGAGCAGCACGTCCTTGTGGCCGGTTTTCTGAAGACGCGCGACGACGTCATCGAAATTCGGACGGTCAGACGGCTCGAGCACGCCGACATGAACGGGCAGGTCTTCGCGATTGATATGCTGCTGGAGGCGGTCATAGACGGGATTGTGCTGGTGCGGCGAACCATGCCCCATGAGCACGAGCTCCTCACGCGGACGGACATGGAGGTCGAGGAACAGCGACGTCAGCACTTTCGCGTCATCGGCCGGACTCTCGAAAACCGGGCCTGCGAGCGCGAGACGCGCGATGCGTCCCTTGTACGCTTCATAGGCCGCGCGGACTTTCTTCTCGTATTCCTCGCCCGGCGTCAGGTGCGACGGCAGGATCAGGACGCGCGGACAGCCGTCCTGCGCGAGCTTCTCGAGCGCCTCGTCAAGCGACGGAATCGTGACGCCTTCGTCTTTCGCGATCTTCTTGCGCAAAAATGATGACGTGTACGCCTCGATGACGTCCCAGTCCTTGAATTTCGCGCGCAGGTCGAGCACGATGCTGCCGAGCGTGCGCTCGCGCACCTCTTTGTCTGCGACGCCGAAGCTCGTAAAGATGATGACTGGCTTCATTTCAACCCTGCTCCTTTTTGACGACGTCTGCAATCGCGTTGCAGATTGTGTCGAGCTGTGCCTGGTCAGGCCCCTCGGCCATGACGCGGATCAGCGGCTCCGTGCCGGACGGACGCACGAGGATGCGGCCATCGCTGCCGAGTTCTTCCTCGCCCTTCTGGATCGCGGCCTTGATGGCCTCATTTTCTTCCCAGCCATCCTTCGTCGCGACCTTGACGTTGACAAGGAGCTGCGGATACGTCGTCATGAGATTCGTAAGGTCGGATGCCTTGCGGCCGCTGCGCTTCAGCGACGAAAGCACCTGCAGCGCCGTGATCGGGCCGTCACCCGTCGTGCTGAAGTCCGTGAAGATGATGTGGCCGGACTGCTCGCCGCCGATCTTGTAGCCATTCTTAAGCATGTTCTCGAGGACGTAGCGGTCGCCGACCTGCGTGATTTCGGCGCGGCCGCCCGCCGCCTTGATGGCCTTGTGGAAACCGATGTTCGCCATGACCGTCGTGACGACCGTGCTATAAGGCAGAGTGCCCGCCTTGATCATGTCCTGTGCGCACATCACGAGGATGTGGTCGCCGTCGATGATCTGGCCTTTTTCATCGACGCAGAGGCAGCGATCGGCGTCGCCGTCATGCGCGATGCCGAAGTCCGCATGCGTCTCGAGCACCGTGCGCTGCAAGGATTCGAGATGCGTCGAGCCGCACCCGTCGTTGATGTTGACACCGTTCGGCAGCGCATGGATGACTTTGACCTTTGCGCCGAGCTCGCGCAGCACGCGCGGCATGACCTGGTACGACGCGCCATTCGCGCAGTCGAGCACGATGTTCATGCCGTCGAAGCGCTCCTTGCACGTCGAGAGCACGAAGTCGATGTACTGGTTCAGGAGGTCGGCGCGATATTCGATGTGCCCGATTTTCTCGCCGGACGGACGCGCGAGCGTGTCGTCCTTTTCGAGCTGGTGCACGATGGCCTCGAGCTCGTCCTCGACGGCATCCGGCAGCTTGTAGCCGTCACCGCCGAAGAACTTGATGCCGTTGTCATGAAACGGATTGTGCGAGGCCGAGATCACGATGCCCGCTTTCGCCTTGTGGCGGCGTGCGAGGTACGCGATGGCCGGCGTCGGGATGACGCCCGCGAGCATCGCGCGGCCGCCTGCCGAGCAGATGCCCGCCGTCAGCGCCGCCTCGAACATCTCGCCCGAAATGCGCGTGTCGCGGCCGATCAGGATGAGCGGCTGCTCGTCCTCCTTGCCGAAATACAGCGTCGCCGCCCGTCCGAGGCGGTACGCCATCTCCGGCAGCAGCGTCACATTCGCCTCGCCGCGGACGCCGTCGGTTCCAAAAAGTCTTGCCATGGAAAAATCCTCCTAAAAACATCAAATGATTCGCTCGTAGCGAAAGGACTTTAGCCGCAACGCAACCCCCGTTCGGCTCCAGCACCCTACTACTCCTTCCACCGCTTCGCGGTCCCCCTCCCTCTAGAGGGAGGCAGACGCTCCAAGATACGCCAGCGCCGCCTTCATTCCATCGACGGCCGCGCTCATGATGCCTCCTGCATACCCCGCACCTTCGCCAATCGGATAGATGCCGGGCGTGCGCTCGGCCACGAACGTCGCGCGGTCGCGCCGGATACGGCATGGCGCCGATGACCGCGTCTCGATGCCCGTCATCGGCACGTCAGGCGCGTCAAAGCCCGGAATCTTTCTGCCGAACTGCGGCAGTGCATGCGCGAGCGTCGCCGTCACGATACCGGGCAGGCAGTCGTGCAGGTCGGCGGGCACGACGCCCGGCCGATACGACGGCACGACGAGAAAGTCCTTGCTTCCCCGCCGTCCCGCGAGGAAGTCGCCGACTGTCTGCACGGGCGCGAAATAGTTCCGCCCGCCAAGCTCGTAGGCCAGCGCCTCATATTTCCGCTGGAACGCGATGCCAGCGAGCACGCCCTCGCCGAAATCCTCCGGCGTGACCTGCACAAGGAGCGCCGCATTTGCCACACCCGAATCGCGCGCATAGTCGCTCATGCCATTCGTCACGAGATGGCCTGCTTCCGACGCTGCCGCAACGACATGGCCGCCCGGGCACATGCAGAACGAATACGCCCCGCGCCCCGTCTCATGGTCTTGGAATGTCAACGCATAGTCGGCGACGGGCAGGCGCGGATCGCCTGCGTTCTCGCCATACTGTGCGCGGTCGATGAACTCCTGCGGATGCTCGATGCGCACGCCGATAGCGAACGCCTTCGCCTCCATCGCGAGCCCCTTTTCATAGAGCATCGCATACGTGTCGCGCGCCGAATGGCCGATGCCGAAGAACGCCGCGTCCGCCGCGATACGTTCCTCGCCATTCACGATGAGCGCCGCGAGCTGGCCGCCCGCGAGCTCGACATCCGTGACCTGCGCGCCGAAACGCACCTCGCCACCGAGGCGGATGACCTCCTTGCGGATATTTTTCACGATTGTCCGCAGGAGATCCGTGCCGATATGCGGCTTATGGAGGTAGCGGATTTCCTCCGGTGCGCCCGCCGTGATGAACGCTTCGAGCACGTCGCGGATATGCGGGTCATTCGTGCGCGTCGTGAGCTTGCCGTCCGAGAACGTGCCCGCACCGCCCTCGCCGAACTGCACATTCGACTGCGGCGAGAACGGCCCGCCTTGCCAGAATCGCTCGATGTCATCATGGCGCGTATCGACATCCTGCCCGCGTTCCAAAACAAGCGGGCACTGCCCCGCCCTTGCCAGCGTCAGCGCCGCAAACATCCCGGCTGGGCCGAACCCCACGACGACAGGACGATGCTCGCCATCCGCGAGCGGACGTTCGGGCACAGGTTCGCCTGCCTTCTCCTGATACAGTGCGACATGCTTGTCACGCCGCAGCCGCGCGAGCACCCGCTTTTCTGCTTTCGCATCGCGCAGAGCGACATCGAGCATATAGACGAACGAAATCGGCGCGCCGCGATACCGCCGCGCATCGACAGCCTTGCGGATAACCGTAACATCTGCGATGTCCTGCGCCGCCGTCTTGAGCCGTTTTGCCGCCAGTTTCTCGAGCGGCGAGGCATCGTCAAACGGCACGGAAAAATTCGTGATACGGAGCAAGCTCTCCCCTCCCTTCCATCCAGCCTTTCACTGTCCATCGAAAAAGAGGCTGTTGCATACGATGAATGCAACAGCCTCCGAAAAAGTCTTCCGCTCAGCGCTCGACCGTGGAACGGAGGTTGAGCTTCGCGATGATGGAACGATAACGCTCGATGTCCTTCTTGTAGAGATAGCTGAGGAGACGGCGACGATGGCCGACCATCTTCAGCAGGCCGCGACGGGAATGATGATCCTTCTTGTGCTGCTTGAGATGATCCGTGAGGTACTGGATGCGAGCCGTCAGAACGGCGATCTGCACCTCAGGCGAGCCCGTGTCGCCCTCATGAACGGCATACTTTGCCATGATTTCCTGTTTTGCTTCCTGTGTCAGCATGTTTGTTTCCTCCTGTCTAAGGAAGCACTGATGAAATCCGTGCTTCCTTCAAAAAATGCGCCAGCGGCAAGGACGCGGCTGGAGTGGCCGGCATCTGTGCTGTGGTCTCAAACATGTGGAATTATATCACAAAGAAGGAATGCGCGCAAGCATTACGCCTGCCGATATTTTTTCCGCAGAGCCAGCGGCCGTTCGCCGTAGAGTTTCACGAACATCTCGCGTGCGATGCGCTGGTTCTTGAGGCCATGTTCCTCCATGAGGCGGCTGATCGGCTCATCCGTCTGCACGAGCGCGTCATAAAAATGCGCGAGCCGTACTTCATAAACATAGGAGATGAGCGTCTTGCCCGTCGTCTCGTGAAAGAGGCGCGAAAGATAATTGGCATTGTATCCCGCAACGCCCGCGAGCTCGTCGACTGTGAGCTTTTCGGCGTAGTGCTCGCCGATGTAGCTCAGCACGTCCTTGACCGCTTCATTCGTATTCGGAGCGAGCGGCGCTACTTCGCAGAAATACGTCGTGAGCAGCTTGAGAATATGGAGGTATGCCACACCCACGTCGTAAAGATAGCCCGCAGGCTGCTTGGCGATCAGGCGTGCCATGCGCTGGCTTTCCGCGAGAACGGCTCCGTATGCCTTGCGAGGCGCGCGCTTCTCCGCACGGAACTGCAGCCGTTCGGGATGCGGCTCGAAAAAGCGCATCGTCTTCATCGGCACTTGCAGCACCGTCGCACGGTTCGGCGTATTCGCGACGTCATGCAGGAGGCCGGACGAAACGACGATGAACTGTCCTGCCTCGACATGATGCTCGCGGCTGTCGATATGGAGTGTGAGCTCCCCCTCGTACACGCAGAGGATTTCGAGGCTGCTGTGCCAATGGAGCGGCACATAGCCGGAGACTTTGACGTCCGACGTGTAAAAACGCACGCCGAACGGCAGATTCGTGAGCACATTTTCGTGATAGTGACGCTGCATGGCATTGCCTCCCCCCCAAAAATGACAATCCTGACATAGATGTATACGATATTGACCAGACTTCGCGAATCTATTGCTTTTATTTCCTGCCGATTGTATTATTTACATCGTAATCAAACGCAATTCCACAGATATTATCTCATAAATGGGAGGAAATTTCCATGACAGCAATTCTGAATCCGATCATTCCGGGCATGGCACCGGATCCATCGATTCTCCGCGTTGATGACGATTATTACATCGCAACATCAACCTTTCATTGGCAGCCTGCCGTTCAGGTCTTCCACTCCACGGATTTCGTCAACTGGGAGCTGCTGACGTATCTCTTGAAAGGCGGCGAAGTCAATCTCCAAGGCACGAACACGCCGGCCGGCATCTGGGCGCCACATCTTTCCTATGATAAGGAAGCGAAACGCTTCTGGCTCATCTACTCGCACATGCAGAACATGGCCGGCCGCGAGTTCAATGCCGAGGCGTATGCGATGAGCGCCGAATGCATCACGGGGCCGTGGACGAAGCCTGTCTACATCACATCCATCGGCTTCGATCCGTCGCTCTATCACGAGAACGGCCATCATTACGTCGCCTGCCTCGAATGGGAGACGCGCACCGGCTACCAGGCGCCGGGCCACCTCGCGATCGCCGAAGCCGATCTCGTGCATGGCGGCATCATCGGAAGCTGGCACCGCATCACGACGAACTTCACGACGCGCGGCTGCATCGAAGCGCCGCAGCTCTATCATCACGGCGATTTCTATTATCTGCTCGCAGCAGCTGGCGGCACAGGCTACGGCCACGGCGTCGAATGTGGACGTGCGAAGCACATTTTCGGCCCGTACGAACCCGATCCGACGGGCGAGCCGATTGTCACATCGTCGCCGCGCCACCTCTTTTCGCTCGGCGACCCCGACGCCGGCCATTTCGAAATGTACAATCCGGCGTCCCCGATGCAGAAAGCCGGCCATGGCTCGCTCGTCGAGACAAAGAACGGCGAATGGTATCTCGCGCATCTCATGTCCCGCCCGCTCCCGGACACGATGCTGAACCCGCTCGGCCGCGAAACATCGATCCAGAAAGTCACATGGACCGACGACGGCTGGCTGCGCCTCGCGGACGGCTCGAACCTCGCGAAGATGACAGTCCCGGCACCGCAGGGCACGACAGCCGTCCGCGACCGCGCGCGTTGCGAAGACGTGCATGAAGATTTTTCGAACAACGTACTCCCTCTGAAATTCATGACGCCGTATCATCTGCCCGGCGGCGACTGGGCGCGCGTGCGAAACGGCAAGCTCGAGCTCTGCGGCCGCAATTCCCTCTTTTCCCAAGTCGCGCCGTCCATCCTCGCGACGCGCGCGACGTCGATGGACTACATGTTCACGACGCGCGTGACGTTCCATCCCGACCACTATTCCGAGACGGCAGGCGCCGGCCTCTATTACGACGCGAACAACTGGCTCTATGCGCACCTCGCGCTCGACCCGAAGGAACAGCGCATCGAGCTCTCGATCCTCCAGGCGAAGCTCGGCACGCGCGTCGCCGACGACAGCGCCGTCGCCCCTATCCCCGGCGGCACGGTCGAATTGAAGTTCTATTACGACGAAGGCCTGCTCGCAATTTTCTACCGCGTGCCGGATGACAGCGAATGGCACGTGCTCCAGAAAAATCTCAACGTCGTCTATCTTTCCGACGAAGGCGTCAACGGTGAGCCAGGCGAAATCGGCGGCTTCACGGGACTCTTCAACTTCGTCGGCAGCGTTGACGCGCACCAGCATGACAGCGTTGCGTATTTCGACCACTACGACGTCGTGAATCATTGAGTCTTCTATTTTCACCAGAGAAAGGATTGGAGTATGTCATGAACAACAAAATCACCATCCCCATCACGCGCCTCATCCCCGGCCTGATCATCGGCCCTGCAAGCTGGCTCGGCCCATATATCGTCATGAACAGTCTGTTCCTGCCCGCGATGCTCCAGACGCTCGACCCGGAAAACAAGATCCAGCTCGTCGCGCTCTTCGCAAGCATGGGAATGATTGTTGCTGCCGTCTCGAACATGGTTGCGGGCGCACTCTCCGATCGCACGCACTCGCGTTTCGGCAGCCGCACGCCGTGGATCATGTTCGGCGCGTTCTGCTTCATGGCCTCGATGATCGGCGCATCATTTGCGACCGGCATCCCGATGCTGCTCGCCTGCTGGATGGTCGGACAGGCCGCGCTGAACTTCATCGTCGCGCCGATGATTGCCTGGCTCGACTTCGCGCCCGAAAAATACAAAGGCACGGCGTCGTCGGCATACGGCGGCCTCGGCATGGCGCTTGGCAACAATGGCTTCAACGTCGTCGGCGCGCTGTTCCTGAGCCAGTTCCGCCTCGGCTTCATCATCTTCGGCATCGTCGCTTTCATCGGTACGCTGATTGCCGTGCTCATCGTGCACGAACCCTCGAATAAGGACGCGAAGGAAGCAGAACCCGTAGACGCCGCGCAAAAACAAACGCTCTCGCTCGCCGCGCTCCGCCATGTCTTCCCCAGCTGGTCGACTGGCCGCGATTATTACCTTGCCTTCATCGGCAAGATGTTCCAGGGCATCGGCAATTTCGCCATTATGGGGTATCTTCTCTACATCATGACGGACTTCCTGAAACTCGGCGACGCAACGGCATCCTCCATCCAGCTCATCAATACGATCATGCTGATCTTCGGCATCCTCATGGGCTTCTTCGCCGGCCCGTTCTGCGACAAATTCAAAGTTCTCAAATATCCTGTCGCATTCTCCACGATTTTTCTCGCGCTCGGCGCGGTGTCGCTTTTCGTCTGCCGTGACACGACGGGCATCATCCTCTACGGCCTGCTCGCCGGCCTCGGCATGGGGCTCTGGAACTCGCTCGACAACCTGCTGAACCTCCGCGTCATCCCCGACCCCGACCGCGTCGCGTTCTTCCTCGGCGTCTACAACCTCGGCAACACGCTGACGCAGGCCATCGCACCCGTCATCGCGGCTGCTGTCATCTCACTGTTCGGTTTCTCGAGCATCTTCCTCGTCTCGTTCGCCTTCGCCGTCATCGGCGGCTGCTGCATGTTCGCAATTCGGAAAGTGCAACGGTAATCAAAGGCATGCAGGAACATAAGGAAGAACTCGGATTCTAAAAAAACGAGCCTCAGCTTTTTGACTTTGCAAAAGGTTGAGGCTCATTTTTGTCTCTAGAATTCGGTTCTGCTCTCCAATGACTCACAGCAACCGCGACTGCCAGATTTTCTCGGCGTTCGCCTGATCCTTTTTGAGCTGGCGCACGAGCTGGTCAGCGCTGGCGAAGGTTCGTTCGTCGCGGAGCTTTGTGAGGAAATCGACGACGATGACGCGGTCGTAGAGGTCGCCGGAGAAATCGGCGATGTTGACTTCGACGCGGCGGGTGCAGCCGGCAAATGTCGGGTTGTCGCCGATGTTCGCCATGCCGCCGTACCAGCGGCCGCCCGCCTGCACGCGCACGGCATAGGCGCCGTTCGGCAGCATGGCGGCCTGCGGCTGGATGGGCAGGTTCGCCGTCGGGAAGCCGATCGTGCGGCCGCGGCGGTCGCCATGGATGACGCGCTCGACGAGGCGGAACGGATGGCCGAGGAAGTCATTGGCTTCGTCGAGGTTGCCGTCCGCAATCAGTGCGCGGATGCGCGTCGAGCTTACGGGACGGCCGCCGCGCAGGACAGCCGGGCAGATTTCAGCATGGAACCCGTAGTCCGCGCCCTCGCGCAGGAGCTGGCGGTGCGTGCCGCGCCCTTTCTGGCCGAACGTATAGTTCGGCCCCGTGACGACATAGCGCGGCGCGAAATCGTCGCGCAAGAGCGCCAGAAATTCCTCCGGCGTCCGCTGGGCGAAGTCGCGCGTGAACGGGATGCAGACGAAGAGGTCGACGCCGAGCTCGCAGGCCTGCTGTTCCTTCAGCGCCTCCGTGCCGATCTGCAGCGGCATGTGTTCGGGCGACAACACGGACAGCGGATGGTTGCTGAACGTGAAAACGGCGCTCGTGCCATGCACTTTGCGCGCGAGCTCGACGGCACGGCGGATGATGCTCTGGTGCCCGATGTGGACGCCGTCAAACATGCCGAGCGCGACGGAGATGCGCGGGTATTTCTGTGTGAAGTCCTTGAGTTTATGATAGACCTGCATAGGCATCAAGCTCCTGTTGATTGTGGTTTTTGCTTTGACAGCGGCGCAGCGATGACCTTCTCTGGCGTCACCGTCGCGGCGGCTCCATCGATGCGGCCGATGCCAAGGAACGCGTCGGCGCCATAGACGCGCACGATGGCGCCGTCCTCATAAACGGCTTCTTCACCTGCCAGATGGAAATCATGCGTCGAAAGGCCGTTGCAGAAGGCATTCTCGCGACCGGCCGGCAGGTCATAGCGCTGCAAGCCCGAAAGCATGTCCTCTGGCGCGAGCAACGCCTTCTCCCCTGCCTCGGCAAGTTCTTCAAGCGTCATGGCCTCAGCGAGCGAAAAGTCGCCGACACGCGTGCGCACGAGGAACGTCATGACGGCAGGCAGGCCGAGCGCCCGCCCGATGTCGATGCAGAGCGTGCGGATATACGTGCCGCGCGAGCATGTAACATCGAGCAGCAGACGGCGCTTTTCTGCCTCATATCGGGCGAGGTCGAGCGCATGAATCGTGACATGGCGCTCGGGAATCTCGACCGTCTTGCCCTCGCGAACGAGCTCATACGCCCTTCGGCCGCCAATCTTGATGGCGGAATGCGCAGGCGGCACCTGCGTAATCTCGCCGCGGAATTTTTCAAGCGCCGCTTCGACCGTTTCGCGGCCCGGCATCGCAAATGACGATACATCGAGCTGTTCCAGCACCGTGCCGCTCGTGTCGCCGGAATCCGTCGCGATGCCGAGCACGAGCTCGGCGCGATATGATTTGTCCGCATGTTCGAGGTATTCGATGAGCCTCGTCGCGCGGCCGACGGCGACGGGCAGCACGCCCGCCGCACCGGGGTCGAGTGTGCCGGCATGGCCGACTTTCCGGATGCCGAAGGTATGGCGCACGAAGCCGACGATGTCATGCGAGCTCATGCCAGGCGGCTTGAGCACGTTGAGGAAGCCACAGGCTTCCGCTGGCTTCGCCGTCATGCAGTCCATCCTTCGCGGATGGCCTTCTCGATGGCCTCCATGATCGTCGCCTTCGCCTGCTCGAACGGCATCTTGAGCGTGCAGCCCGCCGCGCGGATATGGCCGCCGCCGGAAAATTCCGTCGCGATGCGGCTGACGTCGACATGCTTCGAGCGCATGGAGACGCGGCAGAGCTCGGGCTCCTTGCATTTCAGCACGACGGCGACATCGACGCCGTCAATGACGCGGATGTGGCCGATGAAGCTCTCCGTCGATTCCATGCGCGCCGTCTGCGCCTGCGTCAGGAAGATGCCAGACGCCTTGCCGTCCGCAAACATTTCCATCTGCGAGAGCGCTTCGCCAAGGTCTTTGACGGTCTGGAGCGGCTTCACTTCGAGCGCTTCCGAGATGACGTTCGGCTGCGCGCCAGCATCGAGCAGGTCGGCCGCCGCGCGATACGTATGCGACGCGGCATTTGAAAAGCGGAAGAAGCCTGTATCGGTGGCAAGACCCGTGTAGAGGCACATGGCCGCTTCTTTGGAGAAGGGTGCGCCCATTTCTTTTGCGAGGTCGTAGATGATTTCACAGGTCGCGGCGCGCGTAGCATCGAGATAGAGGTCTTCTTTCTCGCTCCCCGGGTTCGTATGATGATGATCGATGTTGAGGAGGCGCGGCGCATGGACGGAGGCCGCAGTTCCCCCGATGCGGTCCGTCATCGTGTCGAGCACGACGAAGAGGTCGCAGGCGATTTTCTCGCCTTCCTCGCTTGACGGACGCCGGATAACATCATATCCCGGCAGGACATGAAAGCCCGCCGGGATATCATCATCGAGCAGAACCGTGACGTCTTTGCCGAGGCCGCGCAGAAGGTGCATGAGGCCGAGCGAGCTGCCAATGGCATCGCCATCGGGGTTCACATGGGCCGTGATCACGAGCTTCTTCGCGCCCGAAAGCGCTGCCGCTGTTTCACTCAATGTCAGTTTCATTTAATTGTCTCCTTCGGCAGAAGGTGCTGCGGACGCCTGGCGCGCCGCATCCTCCCGCTGGATCTTCAGCAGGAGTTCCTGGATATGTGCGCTGTAGTCGAGCGACTTGTCGAGCGCGAACGAGAGTTCCGGCGTGAAGCGCAAACGAATGCGCTTGCCGATCTCGCGGCGGATGAAGCCGAGGGAGCTATTGAGCCCCTTCCAGCAATCCGCGACCTGCTGCTCGCTCCCCATGAGGCTCACGTAGATCTTTGCCTCGCGGAGGTCGCCGGTACATTCGACGGAGGTCACCGTCACGAACCCGATGCGCGGGTCCTTCAGTTCGCGCAGGATGATTTCCGAAATCTCCTGCTTCATGAGCTCCTGGACTTTTTCGACCCGAAGCTGGCTCATGGTATCGCCTCTCTTTCAAGCGGTTCAGATATGTTCAGCCGCAGATTATTTCTCTTCTGCAGCGGCAGCCTTTTCAGCTTTTTCCTTGGCCTCGGCCTCGCGCTTTTCCGCAGCGGCCTTGTTGGCCTCGGTGATGCTCGTCTCGATCTCTTCCATCGTGTAGGCTTCGATGATGTCGCCTTCCTTGAAATCGCGGAAGTCGATGATCGAGATGCCGCACTCGTAGCCTGCATTGACTTCCTTGACCTCGTCCTTGAAGCGGCGCAGCGAGTCGATCTCGCCGTCGAAAATCTCGACGTTGTCGCGGATGATGCGGATCTTGGAGTTGTTGCAGATCTTGCCTTCGAGCACGTAGGAACCAGCGACGAGCGCCTTCGAGAACTTCATGACCTGGCGGATCTCGACGCGGCCCTGCACGACTTCCTTGTACTTCGGCTTCAGCATGCCGCTCATGGCATCCTTGACGTCGTTGATGGCGTCGTAGATGACGCGGTACGTGCGGATGTCGACGCTCTCCGTGTCAGCGACGCGGCGCGCATTCGCATCCGGGCGCACGTTGAACGCGATGATGATGGCGTTCGACGCCGAAGCGAGCATGACATCAGACTCGTTGACAGCACCGACGCCCGAATGGACGATGGAAACGCGGACTTCGTCGTTCTTGTTGAGCTTCAAAAGCGAGCTCGAAAGTGCCTCGACGGAGCCCTGCACATCGGCCTTGATGACGATGTTGAGGTCTTTGATCTCGCCTTCCTGAATCTGGTTGAAGAGGTCGTCGAGCGAGACCTTCTTGGCCTTGACGAGGTTATTGCGCTGGCGCTCGATGCGAGCCTCCGCGATGGAGCGTGCCTGCTTCTCGTCGAGCACGGCCAGCACGTCGCCAGCTTCCGGCACGTCGTTGAGGCCGAGGATTTCGACCGGCACGGACGGCGCTGCCTTCTTGACGTTCTCGCCGCGGTCGTTCAGCATAGCGCGGACTTTGCCGTACGTCGTGCCGCAGACGACGGAATCGCCGATGCGCAGCGTACCGTTCTGCACGAGGACGGTCGCGACTGGGCCGCGGCCCTTGTCGAGCTTCGCCTCGACGATGACGCCGCGCGCATCGCGGTTCGGGTTCGCCTTGAGCTCTTCGACTTCCGCGACGAGCAGGACGTTCTCGAGCAGGTCGTCGATGCCAATCTGCTTCTTTGCCGACACCGGCACCATGATCGTGTCTCCGCCGTATTCCTCCGGCACGAGGCCCTGCTCCATGAGCTCCTGCTTGACGTGGTCGGGGTTCGCGCCCGGCTTGTCAATCTTGTTGATGGCGACGATGATGGGCACTTCGGCCGACTTCGCATGATGGATGGCCTCGATGGTCTGCGGCATGACGCCGTCATCGGCCGCGACGACGAGGATGGCGATATCCGTGATCTGAGCGCCGCGCGCACGCATGGCCGTGAAAGCCTCATGGCCCGGCGTATCGAGGAAGACGATCTTCTTGCCCTTGCAGTTGACCTGATAAGCACCGATGTGCTGCGTGATGCCGCCGGCCTCGTGCGTTTGCACATGCGTGTTGCGGATGCAGTCAAGAAGCGACGTCTTGCCGTGGTCGACATGGCCCATGACCGTGACGACTGGCGGACGGAGCTTCAGGCTCTTCGGATCGTCCTCGATTTCCGGAATCTCCGTCGGATCGACATCCGGCGGCAGCTCCTCGCAGGAAACGCCGAACTCGGACGCGACGAGCGCGGCCGTATCGAAGTCGATTTCCTGGTTGATCGTCGCCATGACGCCCATCATGAAGAGCTTCTTGACGACTTCGGCAGCCGTGCAGCTCATCTTCGACGCGAGGTCTTTGACTGCAATGGATTCCGGCAGCTTGATGTGCTTCGGACGTGCAATCTCGACCTTTGGTGCCGGCTGCTGGCGGCCGTTGCGGCGGTTGTTCTTGCCGCCGCGGCGCTCGTTGCGGCTGTTGCGGCGCTCGCTATTGCGACCTTCGCTACGGCGCTCGCTGCGATGGTTGTCATTCCGGCTGCTATGGCCGCTGCGGCGGTCGCTGCGGTTGCCGCTATTGCCATTGTTGCCGCTCATCGTGCTCATCGCCATGCTCATGGCAGCACTGCCGCCACGACGATTCTCCCCGCCGCGGCTGCGATTGCCGCCACGGCTCTCGCTGCTGCGCGACGAAGAAGAAGTGGATTCCTCGCGCTTGTGGGACGGTGCCGGAGAGACAATGCGCAGGCCCATGCCCGGCAGCGTTGCGCGGAGGACTTTGTGCTCCTCTTCCTTCGGCTTCTCGGCCTTTGGAGCTTTCTCGGCCTTTTCAGGAGCTACCTCTTTCTTCGGAGCGGCCTTGGCCGGAGCTTCCTTCTTCGGCGGCTCGGCCTTCGCGCTCACGCGGCGGTCGTCATCCTTGCGGGAGGCCGCATTTGCAGCCGGTGCTGCGCTTTCTTTCTTCGGAGCGGATTTCGATTTCCCCGAAACCGGCGGATTCACGCGGCCATCAGCGACGCTGTAGTCCGTGATCTTCGGTTTCGCGGCCTCGCGTGCCGCCGCCTTGCCCGCATTGCGCGCAACGTATTCGCGGACAGCAGCACGCTCCGGCTCGCCGACGCTCGAGAAGTTGTTCTGCGCCCGGAAATGATGCTGCTTCAGGACGCCGAGGACCTCCTTCGCGTCCATATGGAACTCTTTTGCCAATTCAAAAACCCTGTATTTTGACATTGATCCACCCCCGTATAAGGTCATCCCTCCAGCAGAGCCTGCAGCTTCTTTGCAAAGCCGTCATCGAGCAGCACAGCCGCCGCCCGATACTCCTTGCCGAGGCAGGCGCCGAGCTCTTCCCGCGTGAGGAAGCGTCCGGCAGGGATTCCGTATGTATCAGATAAAGTTTCGTATTTCTTCTGGGAAGCCGGCTCGCAGTCTTCCGCGATGAGCAGGAATTTCGCCTTGCCCTTCTTCGCGGCTTCTTCGACGGCAAATGCCCCCGAGGCGATGCGGCGAGCCCGCGCGGCCATGCTCAAAAGGTTCGTGACCTTCGTCTTCTTCATGTCCGTGTTCATGCGTTTGCGCCTTTCGCATGTTCCGCCAGCCCGTTTTCGAGCTCAGCGGCCAGCGCGTCATAGACGGACGCGTCGATGGCGCATTCGAACGAGCGTTCGAGGCGGTGGCCCTTGCGGGCCTTCTCGAGGCACTCCTGCTTCGGGCAGATGTAGGCGCCGCGGCCCGATTTCTTGCCCGTGAGATCGACGGAAAATTCGCCCTCCGGGCTCCGCACGATGCGGATGAGTTCTTTCTTCGGGTGCTTTTCCTGACAGCCGACGCAGAGGCGCTCGGGAATCTTCTTGATCTTGCCTGCCTTCGTCGCCATATCACTCGACCTCGGACTCAGGTGCGGCCGCTGGCGCCGACGTGAAAGCCTCGTCACTCTCGACTTCGACTTCGTTCATGCTCTCGTCGAGCACGTCGTCCTTCGCCTGCGTCTCACTCTTGATGTCGATCTTCCAGCCCGTAAGCTTCGCGGCGAGGCGGGCGTTCTGGCCTTCCTTGCCGATGGCAAGCGAGAGCTGGTAATCCGGCACGACGACGCGCGAGACCTTCTCGTCCTCGTTGACCGCGACCGAGACGACCTTGGCCGGGGAAAGCGCATTCGCGATGAACTTCGCGCTGTCCTCGTTCCATTTCACGATGTCGATCTTCTCACTGCCGAGCTCGTCGACGATGGCCTGCACGCGCATGCCCTTGTGGCCGACGCAGGAGCCGACCGGGTCGACGTCCTCTTCCTTCGACCAGACGGCGATCTTCGAGCGCATGCCCGGCTCGCGCGCGACGGACTTGATCTCGACGATGCCCTCCTGGATTTCGGGAACTTCGAGCTCAAACAGGCGCTTCAAGAGGCCCGGATGCGTGCGCGACACGACAATCTGCGGGCCTTTGCTCGTGCGCTTGACCTCGACGATGTACGCCTTGATGCGGTCGCCATGCTCGTACGTTTCACCAGCAATCTGCTCAGCCGGCATGAGGATGGCTTCCGTCTTGCCGAGGTCGATGAAGACATTGCGGTTCTCGACGCGCGAGACAAGGCCCGTGATGATGTCGCCTTCGCGGCTCATGAACTCCTCGTAGATGATGCCGCGCTCGGCCTCGCGCACGCGCTGCACGACGACCTGCTTTGCCGCCTGTGCCGCGATGCGGCCGAAGTTCGCAGGCGTGACCTCGATCTCGATGGTATCATCGATTTCATAGTCTGGATTGATGGTCCGTGCCTGCGCGAGCGAAATCTCCTCCACGTCGTCAAAGACTTCCTCGACGACCGTCTTGATTGCATAGACGTGATAGGCGCCCGTGTGGCGGTCGAGCACGACGCGCACGTTCTGCGCCGAGCCGAAGTTGCGCTTGTACGCAGAAATCAGCGCTGCCTCGATGGCATCGAACAGCACTTCCTCCTCGACGCCCTTCTCGGCGGCGAGTTCCTTGAGTGCGTCAAGGAAGCCCGTTTCCTCTTTCTTTGCCTTTGCCTTGCTTCTTCTTGCTGCCAAAACTGTTCCTCCCTATTAAGATAGCCCTTGGCGCTTTAGCGCTTAGGGATATCTTAGCCATTTGCCGGCAGGCAAATAGCATCCAAATTTCCGCCCGTCGAACTTAGAAATCAATATGAAGACGGATGACCGAGATTTTTTCGAGCGGCCATGCTTTGCCGTCAATCGTCACCGTTTTCGCATCCTCGTCATAGCCTTCGAGCACGCCCGTGAATTCCTTCGTGCCATCCACAGGCGCGTAAAGCGTGACATCGACCTTCTTGCCCTGCTCGCGCACGAAATCGCGCGGCTTCTTGAGCTGGCGGTCGAGTCCCGGCGATGAGACTTCGAGGATGTAGCTGTCACGGATGATGTCTTTCTCGTCGAGCACCTTCTCGAGCCGCTCGCTGAGCGCCTGGCAGTCATCGATCTCGATGCCGCCCGCCTTGTCGATGAAAACGCGCAGATACCAGTCGCGCTCCTTGACATACTCGACATCGACGAGCTCGATCTCGCTCTGGTCTTTCAAGAGTTCTTCGGCAATCGCCATGACGTCGTTTTCTACTTGCTGCTTGCTCATATAGCACCTCCTGCCGTGCTGAATTTGTCCATACATAATAGAAAGAGTGGGCAGGCACCCACTCTTTCTAAGAAAAAGCTGTAATTTTCGTTCGTCGTTCCCAACGTGACTAGAAGAAGTATAACACGGCTGGAAACGTTTGTCCAGCTTTCTCTGCAAATTCTTACTTGATGATTCAGCTTGAAATTTATGCAGATGATTTCCAAAAAGAAGCACCAGAAAGACTGCGTCCTATTAGCCTCCTGTAAGCACCTAATGACATAAAGTTTCGCAATCGCAATTTCATGAGAGGATTTTTTTAAATATGTAGAATATTAAACAAGTATCTTTTAGACGATGGAGGGAAATTTTTGAAAAAAAGGCTCAATCATTTTTCCTGTGGGATGAGCAATCCCCGGCAGGTTAATGGCGACTCATGTCGATGAGCTTCAAGAAGAAGTATTCATCGTCAGGATAGCC
>OMZR01000086.1 GCA_900315575.1 uncultured Veillonellaceae bacterium | reverse complement strand
TGCTGCATCTTCGCGCGCTCTTTTTCGTCCTCGATGCCATAGAGATCCATGGCTTTCGCGACGACGGACGAGATGCTCAGATGGTACTTCGCCTCAATCATCATGTTGACGAGGCCGAGTGCCTGACGGCGCAGTGCGAACGGATCCTGCGAGCCCGTCGGAATCTTGCCGAGGTGGAACGTGCCGACAATCGTATCAATCTTGTCGGCGACGCTGACGATGCGGCCGGCATCGGACTGCGGCTGGCTGTCGCCCGCGAAGCGCGGCATGTAGTGCTCGTCGATGGCGACGGCGACTTTCTCGCACTCGCCGTCGAGACGCGCGTACTCGCGGCCCATGATGCCCTGGAGCTCCGTGAACTCCGTGACCATGCCCGTCACGAGGTCGGCTTTCGACAAGAGCGCCGCGCGATGTGCGTGCTTGTGCGCCTTTTCGTCTGCGCCGAGCGCATCAGCAATGAAGTCCGAAAGCGCTGCGAGGCGTTCCGTCTTCTCGTACATCGTGCCGAGGCCCTGCTGGAACACGACGGTCTTGAGCTTTTCGCGATGCTCTTCGAGGCTCTTCTTGCGGTCTTCGTCAAAGAAGAACTGCGCATCGGCGAGGCGGGCGCGCAGCACGCGCTCGTTGCCGTGCTGAACGGTTTCGAGGAATTCTTTGCCGCCGTTGCGCACCGTGATAAAGAGCGGCAGCAGCTTGCCATCCGCGTCTTTGACCGGGAAATAGCGCTGATGATCACGCATCGGCGTGATGACAGCCTCCGGCGGGAGCTTCAGATACTTCTCTTCGAACTTGCCGCAGAGCGCCGTCGGATACTCGACGAGGTAGAGGACTTCTTCGAGCAGGTCTTCTGTGATTTCGGCCTTGCCGTCATTCGCCTTTGCAACTTCCTCGATCTGCTGGCGAATCATGGCCTTGCGGCGCTCAGGCTCGACGATGATGAACGCCTTCTCGCAGGCATCGACGTAATCCGATGCTTTTGCAATCTCGAAATCGCCCGTGGACAGGAAGCGATGGCCGCGCGACGTGCGGCCGGATTTGACATTCGCGACCTCGAACGGGATGACCGTATCGTCGAGCAACGCGACAATCCATCGAATCGGACGGATGAACTTGAATTCGAGTGCGCCCCAGCGCATGTTGTTCGGGAACGAGAGGCCGCAGATGAGATCCGGCAGCATCGTCTCGAGGAGCTTCGCCGTCTCTTTTCCCTCTTCGTGCACGATGGCATAGACGTAGCCGTCTTTCTGCACGAGGTCTTCGGGCGCAACATGCTGGCCGCGTGCAAAGCCCTGCGCCGCCTTCGTCGGATTGCCATCCGCATCGAACGCAATCTTGATGGACGGACCGCGGTTCTCGCTCGAAACGTCGGCCTGTTTTTCCGACACGCCGTGGACGAGCAGCGCCGAACGGCGCGGCGTGCCGAGCGTCTCGACGCTTTCAAAACCGATGCGCGCGTCTTTGAGCGCCGCCTCCGCCTTTTCCTTCAGCTGGGCGAGGATGCCCGGCATCACATGGGCCGGAACTTCCTCCGTGCCGATTTCAAGCAGTAATTCTTTCGCCATGTCAGTGTTCCCCCCTGTGAAGCATCGGATAGCCGAGCTCTTCGCGCTGTTTCAGATAACATTCGGCGCAGAGACGCGCGAGCCTCCTGACGCGGCCGATAAACGCCGCGCGCTGCGAAACCGAGATGGCCCCGCGCGCGTCGAGGAGGTTGAACGTATGCGAGCACTTCAGCACGTAGTCATAAGCCGGATGGACATAGCCCTTCTCGATGATGCGCACAGCCTCTTTCTCGTACTTGTCAAAGAGGTCGAACAGCAGTTTTTCGTCCGAGAGGTCGAACGCATAGACGGACTGCTCGTACTCGTTCTGATGGAAGACATCGCCATACGTGTAGTCGTCCGTCCACTGGATGTCATAGACGTTCTCGACGCCCTGGATGTACATCGCGAGACGCTCGAGGCCGTACGTGATTTCCGATGCGACCGGGCGCACATCCTGGCTGCCGACCTGCTGGAAATACGTGAACTGCGTGATTTCCATGCCGTCGAGCCAGACTTCCCAGCCGAGGCCCCAGGCACCGAGCGTCGGCGACTCCCAGTTGTCCTCGACAAAGCGGATGTCGTGCTGCTTCGGATCGATGCCGAGGCGCTCGAGGCTCGCAAGATAGAGCTCCTGGATGTTGTCCGGCGACGGCTTCATGATGACCTGGAACTGATGATGCTGGTAGAGACGGTTCGGGTTGTCGCCATAGCGGCCATCGGCAGGACGGCGCGACGGCTCGACATACGCGACATGCCACGGCTCCGGGCCGAGCACGCGCAAGAACGTCGACGGGTTCATCGTGCCGGCGCCCTTTTCCACGTCATACGGCTCGCCGAGGATGCAGCCCTGCTCATGCCAGAACTGCTGCAGCGTCAGGATGATTTCCTGAAATTTCATTGGGACATCTCCTCTTTTAAAAATGCGCAGGCAGGCTGCTGCCGCCCGCAAAGAACGTGTCACAGGCACGAAAAAAGCCCCGTCCCTGCAACAAAAATGTCACAGGGACGAGACTTGTGATGGGATTGCAAGATTCAGCAACTCCGCAAGTTCCGCGGTTCCACCCTGATTGGCGCAAGATGCGCCCACCTCAAGCTATGTGGTTGCAGCTCCAAAGTGCCTTCACGCTGATTGCCGCCTCACACCCGCACGGCTCGCTGGAAAATGCGCTACTCTTCTTCTTCATCGCTGCCCTCTAGTCTAGCAAACGAAGCCGCTGATGTCAATGGATGGCGTCTGGCTCCTTCATCTTCACAAGCACCTTTTTCCCGCAGAACGCAATTCCATATCCCCAGATACTTTTCACGCCTTCGGCGCGCAAGTTCGCCTCGTATGCCTTGCTTCCGATCTGTCCGCACGCCTCGTCGGCTGCCGCTTCCATCTTTTCCTCGTCCTTTACAGACTTGAATTCCCAGATGACGCCAGGAAGTTCTTTCATTTTTGGAAACAACGCGATGTCAAACCGGCCATAGCCGCTCTCGCGGTTCGACTCGATGCGGAAACGCTTGTCGAGCCAGACAGAAAGTCCGAGCATCAGGCCGTGATAGAAGCTCTCGGGATGCGCGGCATCATGGATGCTGACCATGCTGCGCAGGATTTTCTGGAGACCGTTCTGAAAACATCCTGCGTTGCCCTTTATCATGGATTCGAACATGATATCCAGCACCGACGGGCCGACCTTGAAGCTCAAGTGTTTCAAAATCTCACTCTTGAAAAGGCCACGAATCTCAAGATTGGGAATTGCGACCTCATAGACGCCTTCGAGCGCATCTTCTGAAACCGTTCGGATTCTCTTGAGATACCCTGTGTAAAGCAGGAGTGAATAAAGATGGTCTCTATGCTCTTCGATATCATGATAAATAAACGCTTCATTGACATGAACGACAATCGAGCCCCCCGAGACAAGCTGCTTAAGTTCTGCTTCCCTCGTTTCATCAATTTCGTTCAACATGGTCTGCAAAATGCCGTTTCCCGACGTATTCACCCAATAAGGACGCGGCTTGCACTTCTCCAGGAAATAATTATTGACCGACCACGGATTATAAATTTCCACGCCTTGGAAATCATAACCGTCATACCATCTGGCAAGCTCTTCAACCTTGTCTTCGTATCCAAAATCGCTTGCCATCTTTGCGACGTCTTCCCGTGTGTAACCGCAGGCATCTGCATAGCCGCCGGAAACAACGGTAGAAACTCTCAAGTTGTTCAATCCGCTGAAAATGCTTTCCTTCGCGATCCGCAAGACTCCCGTGAGAATCGAAAAATCAAGCGCAGGATTCGACTTCAGCGCCGAAGAAAACAGATTGCGGAAGAAGCCAATGGACTCTTTGTAATACCCATGCAGCCATGCGCATTGGATGGGGGCATCATATTCGTCAATCAACAGGACAGGCTTCGCACCATAATGCGTTTCCAAAATCTCGCAAAGCAGCTTGAATGATCTGCCAAGCAATGGAAATGGAGCTTTCCCCTTCACAATACGATCAAAAATTTCTGCTTGCGCGGAATCCATATCGGATTTCAAGACCTTCTCATATCGGCTGAACAGGCTCGCAATCTCCCATGTGATCACGACCTTCATATCTTCCCATGTATCTTCTTCCCAATTGCGCAAAGTCAGAAAAATCACGGGCCGCTTTCCCTGTTCCGACATCGTCCTGGCATCTTCTGTCACTCTCAGACCGTCAAACAGCTTTCGATTCTTTTCTGCTCCTTCAATATCAAGAAATGTCTGCATCATCGACATCAAGAGAGATTTGCCAAAGCGCCGCGGCCGCGTAATCAGTGTCACTTTCTGCTTGTCTGAAAAAAACTCTGAGATAAAATTTGTTTTATCTACAAAGTAATATCCATCTCGAATATCCGAAAAATACTCCGTCCCGACAGGAATCATCGGCTTCATATTCTTCACCTGCTTTCTTCAAGCATCAAAAAACTCGTGCTACCAACAGTATAGCACGAGTTTCACCATTCCGTCTGTCATTTCACGCTTTTTCGAGCTTCGCCTGGAACGCGATGCTGCGCATGGTGTCGAGGTCGTCGAACGCGATGACGTAGGCGCGCTTTTCCTCGTCGATGGCCTTGACCGTGCCCGCGCCGAAGATGCGATGGGCCACGCGGTCGCCGATGGCAAATTTTGCAGGTGCTTCACTTCTCGCCATGCGGCGGTCCTTGGCGGCAGCTGCCGCTTTTGCGTCGCGCACGAGGCTTTCGGGGAGCGGCGTCGGGATTTCCAGCTGGTCTTTTCCAATGTCAAACAAAAAACGCGACGGAAAGCGCACAGAGCCGTCGAAGTTCAGCCCTTCGGCATCGGAGAGATAGAGCCGCTGCTCGGCGCGCGTCATCGCGACGAACGCGAGACGGCGCTCTTCTTCGATGCCTTCTTTTGTGCGCGTCTTGCGCGACGGGAAGATGCCTTCGCTCATGGCACAGAGGAAGACGATGGGGAATTCAAGACCCTTTGCCGTGTGGACGGTCATGAGGCGGATGCGGTCGCCGGGGGCTCCGGCGTCGCGGTTCGAAAACAGCGCGATATGCGCGAGGTAGTCCATGAGCCCCGCTTCTTCGCCGCACGTCGTCTCGTAGTCGCGCACGCTCTGCTTGAGCTCGGCGAGATTGTCGAGGCGCTCCTGGCTGCCCTCCGTGCGCAGCATGGCCTCGTAGCCGCTTTCGTCGAGGAGATGCGTCAGCACGTCGGAAATCGGCTGGCCCTCATAGCTTTTTGCAAAGCGGTCAATCAGCGAAAGGAATGAGACGGCCTGCGTGCCGCGCCAGATGGGGTCGCCCTGCGTCTCACGCATGGCCTCGTAGAGCGAGAGCGTGCCGCCGTGTTCGTCTGCGTGCGCCGCGACGTATTCCGCGAGGAACGCCATGCGGCGCTTGCCAATGTTGCGCTTCGGCTGGTTCACGATGCGTGCAAACGAGAGGTCGTCTTCGTAGGCAATCATGCGCAGGTAGGCGATGGCGTCGCGCACCTCCTTGCGCCCGAAGAACTGCACGCCGCTGTAAATCGTATACGGAATCTTCGCGGCAATCAGCTGTTCTTCGATGCTCCGCGTGACGTAGTGCGCACGGTAGAGCACGGCAATGTCGCGATAGGGCACGTTCTCTTCTTCGTGGAGCCTCTTGACCTCGTCGGCGAGCCAGTGCCCTTCCCCGTCCGCACCCGACGCATGATGATAGAGCGGCTTCGGGCCACCCTGCAGCATCGGCACGAGCGATTTTTCGATGCGGTTGCGGTTCTTTGCAATCAGGTGGTTGACGGCCGCGAGGATCTCCGGCGTCGAACGATAATTTTCCATCATATAGATGGTTTTCGTTCCCGCGAAATGCGTGTCAAACTCCATGAGGTACTTGCCCGACGCCCCGCGCCATGTGTAGATGGTCTGGTCAGGGTCGCCGACGACGAAGAGGTTCTTGTGGTAGCCCGCAAGCACTTCCATCAAACGATACTGCAGCTCGTCGATGTCCTGAAATTCGTCGATCATGATATACTCGAGCCGCCGCTGCCATTTCTCACGGATGTCCGGATGCTCGCGGAAGATGTAGAGCGTGAATTTCAGGAGGTCGTTGTAGTCGAGACCGAAGCATTTCTTCTGCTGGTAGAGGTAACCATAAAAGAGAACGTCTTCTTTTTCCGTCGCCGCATCGTACTTCGCCTTGAGCTCGGCAACGGAAAGCTGGATGAGGTCTTCGTAATACTCCGGCTCGCCGATGCATTTGCGCATCTCGAACATGTCGCGTGCCTGCCCGTACGTCATGTCGCGCAGCGTCAGATGGCGTTCCTCGTAAATGGCCGCGAGCATATCGTCGATGTCGCTGTTGTCGAGCACGAGGAAGTTTTTCGGGAAACCGACAGCATGGCTGTCCTCCTGCAAGACGGACACGGCAAAGCCATGAAACGTATTGATGTAGCCGGTATCGTTATCCCCCGTCATCGCGTGGATGCGGCTGCGCATCTCGCCTGCCGCTTTATTCGTGAACGTCACGCAGAGGATGTTGCCGGGCAGGATGCCGAGCTCCTCGACGAGATAGGCAAAGCGGTGCACGAGCGCCCGCGTCTTGCCCGAGCCCGCACCCGCGAGCACGCGCACGAAGCCCTCTGTCGTTTCTACCGCCTCGCGCTGGGCGTCATTGAGCCCCGCAAGCACATCGAATGGTTCCTCATCCATAGTTTCACCCCTCCACCAGGAGCGTCGCGGGGTCGAAATGGAGCTGGTGCACGAAGTGGAAGAGCTCGATGCCGTTCAGCACGTTCTCGACCTTCGCGTCCTTCTCTTCTGCAAAATCAATGACGCGCTTGCGCTTCGGCCTTCCCTCGTTATCGGCAAAAATCGCCACGACGGGACGGTCGGTGCGGCCGAACTCCGCATCCGTCACGATGCCGAAGCCGTGATTCGTCTTGAGCACCGTGCCAATCGGATAGATGGCGACATTTTTGAAGAACAGCTCCAAGAGCATCGGGTCGAATTGCCCCGGCGAGCAGAATTTCATCAATTTGTAGGCGATGGCAGGCGTGTACGGACGCTTGTACGCGCGCTCGCTCGTCAGCGCATCGTAGACATCCGCGACAGCTGCGATGCGCCCATAAGGATGAATCTGGTCGCCTTTGAGCCCACGCGGATAGCCGTGGCCGTCGAGATGCTCATGGTGTTCGAGCGCGACGATGGCAAGGCGCTCGCTGTCAGGCAGGCCCATGTCGCGAATCTTCTTCGCTCCGACCATCGGATGGTTCTTGATCAGCGTAAATTCCTTGTTCGAAAGCCGCCCCGGCTTGTTGAGCACATCGTGCGGAATGGCGACTTTGCCGAGATCATGGAGCAGCGCACCGAGCGTCAGCTCGACGATGTGTTCCTTGTCCATGCCGAGCAGCGTCGCGAGGATGCCCGAGAGCATCGCCACATTCACGCTGTGCGCAAACGTGTACATGTCATGCGTGCGCAAGTCCGTGAGCTGCACGAGGTTCGCGCGGCGCACGGTGACATCATTGACGATGGAAGCTGCCGCCGCCCTGAGCGGCCCGACATCGAACGTCCCTTTCCTGCGCACGTCCTCAAAGACCGTGTAGACGTGCTTGATGGCGAGCGCGCGCGTCTTTTCCTGCAGAACGTCTTCCGGCGGCTGGATATTCGGGAGATTTGGATCCATCGCCATGACGTTGATGCCCGCCACGCCGAGCTTCTGGAGCTTTTCAATGTACGTCCGCGTCAGCTCCATGCCCTTCGTCAGATAGCTGCCGCCGCTCTCATTGTAAATGCTCTGCGCCGTCACCATGCCCGGCTTGATCTTGCTGAGTGGCAGATTGATCATACGGAATCCCTCACATCAAATCCTGTTCCCAAATTCAAACAATCTTCGTCGTCCAACGCTCGATGTTCCAGACCGAGTCCACCCATTCCTCGTAAAACTCCGGTTCATGCGAGACGAGCAGCAGCGTTCCCTTGTACGCTTCGAGCGCGCGCCGCAGCTCCTTCTTCGCGTCCACATCGAGATGATTCGTCGGCTCGTCGAGCACCAGCAGGTTCACCGGCGTCTCGATGATTTTCGCGAGGCGCACGCGCGCCGCCTCGCCGCCTGAAAGCGCCATCATCTTCGTCGTGATATGCTCGTTCGTCAGGCCGCAGGCCGCGAGCGCCGCACGTACTTCGAACTCCGTCTTGCCGGGATGCGCCTGCCAGAACTCATCGAGCGCCGTGTTCTGGTTGCCCGCCGGGCTCTCCTGTTCGAAATAGCCGACCGAGACGAAATCACCGAGCTCCACCGTGCCGGAAATCGGCGGGATCATGCCGAGGAGCGTTTTCAGGAGCGTCGATTTTCCGAGGCCGTTCGTGCCGCGGATGGCAATTTTCTTGCCACGCTCCACGCGGATGTCCACGGGCGTCGTCAGCGGCGCATCGTAGCCGAGCACGAGCCGCTTCGCCTCAATGACGAAGCGCGACGGCGTGCGGTCCACTTCGAAATGGAAATGCGCCTTCGGCTTTTCCGTGCGCTTCGTCAGGACCTCCATCTTGTCGAGGCGCTTCTGGCGGCTGTTCGCCATGCCGCGCGTCGCGACACGGGCCTTGTTGCGCGCGATGAAATCCTTTTCTTTTGCGATTTCCGCCTGCTGGCGCGCATATGCCGCATCCTGCTGCTTGCGCTTCAGCGCTGCCATTTCCTCGAACTTTTCGTAGCTTCCCGTATAGCGCGTGAGGCTGAGTCCCTCGACATGCCAGATGACATTCGTGACCGCATTCAAAAACGACACGTCATGCGAGACGAGGATAAAGGCATTTTCGTAGTCCTGCAGGTACTTCGTGAGCCACGCAATATGCTCGACATCAAGGTAATTCGTCGGTTCGTCGAGGATCAGGATGTCAGGATGCTCGAGAAGCAGCTTCGTCAAAAGCACCTTTGTGCGCTGGCCGCCTGAGAGCTCATCCACATGGCAGTCGAGGCCAATGTCCATGAGCCCGAGCCCGGCCGCCGTCTCCTCGATTTTTGCATCAATCGTGTAGTAGCCGCCCGCTTCGAGCAAATCCTGGATATCGCCGACGTCCTTCATCAGGCGTTCCGTCTCTTCCGGCGTCGCCTCCGCCATCTTGTCGTAGGCCGCGAGCATCTCCTGCTCCATCTGCACCATCGCGTCAAATGCCGTCCTGAGCGTCTCACGAATCGTCGCGCCCGGCACGAGCGTTGCATGCTGGTCAAGATACCCGACCTTCGTACGCCGAGCCCACTCAATCGTCCCAGTATCCGGCGTCAGCTGCCCCGTAATAATGGAAAGAAATGTCGATTTTCCCTCGCCATTCGCGCCGACAAGCGCGACATGCTCTCCCTTGAGCAAACGGAACGAAACATCCTCGAAAATCTCCCGCCCGCCATAGCTGTGCGAGAGATGGCTCACCTGCAAAACGCTCATAGAAGCCCCCTGTAAAAATTTGGATACCTGTATATTATATCATAATTTCAGCGCACAAAAAACCGTTGCCCAGCAAAAAGCTGGGCAACGGCAAATTTCATAAAATGGTCGGAACGACGGGATTTGAACCCACGACCTCTTCCACCCCAAGGAAGCGCGCTACCAAACTGCGCTACGTCCCGATGACCACAACGAGTATTATACATGCTCACGAGGTGTTTGTAAAGCCCTATTTTTCGGGCTTCAAGGCTATTTTATATCCGTTGAACTATATCGATAGGCACACGGAACAAGCTAACAAACGCCGATTTACGGTTATCTTTGCTAAAAACAAAGGTACATGCATAAAAATAACAAAAGAGGTTGATGGAATGAGCGAACGAAAAGAGAGAATGTTTTGGCTGACGCTAGGACAAGACCACAGGAACAAAGGCGCGAGCTATGAGGATATCGCACGCCACACGGCAAGCATACTCAGAGCCTTGAAGCGCAGAGCAAAGAAACAGAACTGGCAATATATCCTACATGGCACGATATCGAACATGCACGTATCAGAATCAGCCCTGCATAAGTTCGATGAGTTCGGCATAGCGATAACGGAGCAGGATATGCAGCAGTACGCTGGCGAGTACCATGTGCATATATTGATACTGGCGTGCCCTGCATCGACCATTGTGGACTTTATCGCGGACAGATGGAAGTATGGCGTAACCAAACGCATCGACCCTGAGCATGGCAGCATTGACATTCAGCCTGTCACCAGGACACCCAAAAGAATCCTGCAATACATCGATGACAACCACAGGTACGGCACGAGAAGCAAGTGGATAAGTCAACGCTATCCCACGACAGGCCGACTAAACCGCGAGGACGCCCGAAGGTATATCCTGACTTCAAGTTATGGACACACGATAGCAGGGACAGACACGACACAAAGCCTTAACGCACAAGGGATAGAGCCTTGTTTTCGGGCGTCACAATAACTACCTTTTAATAATACATAGATACTATCATAGGATACACAAGGAATAACCTAGTGTTATCTACATGCCCTATCCATGATATTCTATACAGTCACGTAGAGCCTAACAAGCCCGATAGAATAAACGAGCGAAGCGAGTTCCTGCCGCAAGGCAGGAGCCAAGGAGGAACAAAGAACAATGACGGATATCGAAGTAAGCGAAGCACTTAAAGCATGGAGCGAGGTAGTCGCAAGCCTTGAAGGATTCAACCCGAGCGGGGAAACCTTTGAGCTTATCTCTCGCGCCCTCCTGGCACTCTCCAAAGAGCTGCGCAAGTAAATCATAGGTTGAGCCACGGAACGCCCTTAGAGAGCCACGCAGAACCTCTAGGGGCGTTTCGTATCTAAATCCTTACACTGAGAGCGAAAATTCGCTGATGAACCTTGCTAGGGTATCCTCAAAATTGAGGAGACCCCCGCAGCATGTGATAAGGTTGATTGAATCAACAATGATACAGGAGGTATGTTACAGAGTGTCATATATTATAACTATTGACACCGCTAAAACAATGACGTAAAATAGGGGTGTCAGAAGGTGTCATATATCGGTGTCAAAATCACAGGAGGAATTTTCAATGATTTATGGGTATGCGCGTGTATCATCGAAGGGTCAAGCGACAAACGGCAATAGCCTTAAAGATCAGGAGCGTCAACTGCTTGCTGAAGGTTGCACCGAGGTTATCAAAGAGCAATACACAGGCACAACAATGGAACGCCCGAAGTTTGAAGCCCTGATAAAGCGTCTGAGCAAAGGCGATACCTTGAAGGTTACGAAGCTAGACCGCTTTGCCCGCACTGCTGCCGATGGCTCTAAGCTCGTCAAAGAGTTACTGAGTCGTGGCGTCAAGGTGCATATACTGAACATAGGGCTTATCGATGATACATCGACAGGTCATCTTATCGCAAATATCATGCTGGCCTTTGCTGAGTTTGAGCGTGATATGATTGTAGAGCGTACACAGGCAGGCCGAGCTATTGCGATGCAACGCCCTGGCTATCAGAACGGCAGGCCGTTGAAATACGATAAGGCCCGCCGTGAACATGCCATTAAGCTGCTACTGGCGGGACATTCCTATAACGAGGCTGCACGCGAGACAGGTATCAGCAAGTCAACGCTTATCCGTACCATGCGTAAGTATCGCACGGAGCACGCGACCGAATAACTGCGAAGGACCGGGGAGTGCGAAAAAAGCTGCCCGATGGCAGAAGATTTCCTCTCCCTGCGGCGACATAGTGCCACGCGCAGGTTGATAACAAAAATAAGGCAAAAAGGCTCGATGGCATAAAACCAAAGAGCCCATTATTCTTAACGTGATTTATTTCCCAACAACAATAAGATGCGTGAACTTACCACCGACTTTATTTTCGACTTGCGTTCTACCAATAGGATATCCCATTAGTGTCGCTTGTGCGTTCTTTTGTAAATCGGTTGTACCCTGCAAGAAGAACTCCACTATGGTATCATGCCCAACCATCACAACCACATCCGATGCACCCTTAGACGGAGAACCCATTTGCTTGGCTCTTTTACTATCAGGTGGATAATTAGCAACTACTGCAACAGTCCCTGTAACTCTAATAACTTTTCCGTAATACTCCCACGGTTTCTGCATAACCGCAGCAGCATCTACATCTTCTGCGACAGCATTCATATCATCCGTTTTATTAAGTACCTTCACCGCCGGAGTAAAATTGCCATTCTTTTGGGCATCGACTTCACTGGTATTCCACTTAATCTCCGCAGACGACTCTTTTGTCTCCTTTTGTTGCTGAGCTGACGACTGCGCTGACGAATTTGCACTAGATGAACTAGTATTAGTGCTTGCAGAGCGATTACTTCCCCCGCAACCTATCACAAACATCGAGCTTGCAGCTATAAGTGCGACACATATTAAAGATGCAACTTTCTGATATCGCATTTCCCTTCCTCCTTTGCAAATCCTTTACTGCATTATAATTTCGGCTCAATCATTTTTCCTGTGGGATGAGCAATCCCCGGCAGGTTAATGGCGACTCATGTCGATGAGCTTCAAGAAGAAGTATTCATCGTCAGG
>OMZR01000078.1 GCA_900315575.1 uncultured Veillonellaceae bacterium | reverse complement strand
CATGATGACGCCGCTCGCGCCGCTGATGCCGATGATGAGGCGGCGGGGCTGCCCGTCCCGCGTCATGCGAGGTTCTCCAGCAACATATCGCCCACGGTCGGATAGACGGCGCGCGCCGCCTGCTTCATGAAGTCCGCCGCCGTCTCGACGGTATAGCCGTGATACCGCTCGATGGCGGGGAGGTCGTTTTTGTCATCGCCGATGACGAAGAGATCCTCCGGCGCGACCTGCCAGCCCGTGACCGCGAGCAGGCGCGCGATGCCCGCCGCCTTGTTCGCGCCCTCCATGTTGAGATCGAGATAGTTGCGGTTGATGTTGCCCGAGAGCTGCGGGAACGCATCATGTACAGAGCGCGCGACCGCCTCCGCGGCCTCCGTCGTCTCGCACCGCATGCTGAGCTGCACAACGCCCGGCATGGCCTTCGCCTCCGCGAGCGTCACCTCCGGCATCACGCCGATGCCGAGCTCGACATCGGGATTCGGCCGCAGGCTGAACGTCTCGCGCTCCGTGATGATGAGCAGGGGATCGCTCCCCTCCGCGAACTGCGGCAGAGAGAGCACGCCCCTGAGCACATCCTGCGGATAGACGAGACTCGCGAGGATCTCCCCCTTGCCATCGACGATGACCGCGCCGTTGTTGCAGATGAGGAAATCCGGCGCCAGCGTCTCGTACTTTTCCAGTTCGAGCCCGATCAGCCCGATGCCGCGCCCCGTATTGATGCCGAACTTGTGACCGGCTTCCTGCCACTTCTTCACCGCCGCGAGATTCGCCTCGGGCACGCCGCCACCATACGAGCAGAACGTCCCGTCAAAGTCCGTTGCTACGAGTTTCATTCGTGTCTTTCCCTTTCCAAAATATCATTTTCGATATATAAAGTTTGTTTCATAAAATTATTTCTGTTGTTATAATCCCGCAGAACACAAAGATTTTTGCATTTCTCGTTTCAGCCGAGCGAGACGTGCTCGGCAGCGGCGCGCGCATCAAGCAGCGCCTGCTGATATCCGGCCTGGTAGCCATCCTCGGCGCGGCTCTCCGCATAGTCGCGCAGCAGATCCATCATGTCGGCCAGCGGCTCCTCCGTCCAGCGGCTCATCGCGAAGAGCTCCCCGAGCTTGTTGATGCAGGCCAGCTCTTTCCCCTGCGTCTCTTTTGAAATCGTCATGCGATCGCTCTCCTTCGAAAAATATTTTCTGTATGCAGGAGGACTTTACGGCGTCCCCAAGACATCTTATAATGACAAAGTATAGCACAAGAAATTTTTGAAAAACAGTCTTGAAATTTTGCCACAGCGAAGAATCGAAGGAAGCTCACAGGAGGGAGTCCCATGCATCTCCATCTGCCAGCACGCCTCAGGCGGCTGCGGCGGAAACATATCGTCTTCGGCCTCCTGGGCACGGCATCCGCCGTGCTCCTCGCCATCTTCCTCGCGCTCGAAGCGCTCTCCTACGGCGCGGCCGGCCTCTTCAACCAGATTGCCGACCAGCAGGACATGCTGCGCGGCCATGTGCGCGTCGAGAAGCTCTTCGCGCATATCAACGGCCACGTCCGCTTCGAAGGGCTCACCTGGGAGGACGAGGCGGGCAATCCCGTGCTCATCGTGCCCGAGGGCGAATTCTACGTGAAGCCCTGGGACGTGCTGACCGGCCATCTCTCCGCGCGTTCGCTGACGAGCATCACACTCCGCGATGCCGCCATCTCGCTGCGCATCCGCAAGGATCCGCAGACGAAGAAGCCCGCCATCGACTTCGTCACGCCATCGGAAGAATTCCTCGAGCTCATGGAAAGCACTCCGCCCGACAAAAAGACAAAAGGGCCGCAGCTCACGCCCGAGGAGCGCAAGGCGCGCGCCGAACGCGCCCGTGCTGCCCGCGAGGCGCAGCTCGCACAGCAATGGGCGTCGATGAGCTATGAAGGCAAGCACATCGACTGCAGGCTCATCCTCCAGCACGCGAAGGTCGAAGTGCTCTACGAGCACCGCCACTACCTGCTGCAGGGCGCAAACCTCGACGCAAGCCTCCACTCCGACGGCCTGACGAAGCTGGATTTCACGACGGGCGGTTTCGGCGGCACGATGAAAGGCCACGGCATCTCGACGAAGGGCACGATCGACTGCCGCAATGTCACCGTGCCTGAAATGAACCTCTCGCTGCTCGTCAGCGAGGTCGACCCGTCGTCGCTCGGCTTTGGCATGGACATCCACGACGCCATGACGCTGACGGCGCACTTCACAGGGCCGATCACGGGGCCGACGGGCACGGGCGAGGTCAACATGCCGCTCCTGCGCATCCCGGGACTGACGTTTGAAAACGTCAAGGGCTCGGTCTCCTACCATGGCTCGACGCTCGACTTCTCGGATGTCACAGCCAATATCTATGGCGGCACGCTCACAGCGACGGGCACGTACGACCTCGACGCGCGCACGTACCACCTCGAAGGCCACGGCGAAGGCCTCTCGGCCTCGAAAGCCCTGCCGAAACAGCACCTCAAATGCTCCGTCGATCTCGACATCGCCATTGACTCGCGTGGCAGCGCCCGCGAAACGACGACGAGCGGCAGCTTCCGGAGCGGCCCGGGCTCCTACCGCCTCATCGTCTTCGACAGCCTCGCCGGCCGCTTCACAGACCAGTACCATGACCTCCAGTTCTACGACGCCGACATCGAAATCGCCGGAGGCCATATAAAAACAGATGGTTTTCGTATCAAAAATAAAAAACTGGCACTCGCGCCGGTCTATGTGTATGACGAAAATGACCGCCTGCTCATGGTCTACAACCAGAATGACAAGCTGGCACCAGATCTTTGATGGGATATAAAAATGTCGATAAAAATGGCCCGATGCTGCTCGCCAGAAGCGGCATCGGGCCATTTTGCGCACGGTTGCAGTGAAGTACTGCCTCATACGTATTTGTCGATTCCTTTGAAAATATCTGCCACACGGACGCAAAAATCATCGTAGAGCGACACAGGGATTTCTGTGCGCATATGATTTCGTTCCTCTTCCTCCATGCGTTCGAGGTCCCATGCATCATACTGCGTATAAACTTCATCCAGATAGAACCGCCCCTCACGGCCCAAATAAACTTCGACGTTCTTCCCGAGCGGCGTAACGAGCCAATATTCCTTCACACCGGCTGCCGCGTAGTGCTGCATTTTTGCGCCGCGATCATTCCGCATGGTCGATGGAGAGAGCACTTCAACGACAAGATCAGGCGCTCCATGGACACCGTCACGATGAATCTTGGAGGCATCGCAAACAATCATGGCATCGGGCACATAGTGGTTCTCTTCATCGAGGAAGAGATCCATACCGTCCATGATGGCTGTGCAGGTTTTCCCATCCAGGTAATTTGCAAAAATGCGATAAATATTGGCCGCTACGAAATTATGTCCGGCACGCGGGCGCGGCGACATGGCATAAATCTTCCCGTCGATGAGCTCCGTCACAGGCGGATCGGTGCGTGCAAGGTTGTCCATGAAAATCGCTCTCCTTTCGGAATCACGCCTCTCCGACGGCTCTTTTGAGTTCCTCTGCACTGACGGTGGCGGTGCCGAGCTTTCTTACGGCGATACCAGACGCGTAGTTGCTGAGCCTTGCGGCATCGCCTGGCGCGATGCCGGCGGCGAGGGCGAGGATGACGGCACTGACGCAGGTGTCGCCAGCACCGGAGACGTCGTAAACTTCGCTCTTGTCCGTGACGGGGATGTCGTGAATGCTGCCGTCTTTTTCGATGAGGACCATGCCGAGCTCGCCGCGCGTGACGAGGACGCCATCGGCACCGAGTTCTTCGAGGAGTTCGCGGCCGGCGGCATAAATAGCGGGAGCGTCTGGGAGCTTCCGCCCAACGGCAGCGGCAAGTTCGGCGTCGTTCTGCTTGACGTAGCCGATGCCCGAGAAGCGATGGATGTCATAGCGCGAATCGACCATGCTCGGGATCTCGTGCTCGCGGGCGTAGCCGATGAGCTTTCCTTTGACGGCCTCGGTGATCGTGCCCGCACCATAGTCGGAGAGGACGATGCCGTCGGTTTCCGGCAGGACTTTGTCGAGGCAGCGGAGCATGGCAGCCTCGGTGGCACGGCTCATGGGCGTGTGGCTCTCACGGTCGAGACGGACGATCTGCTGGCTGACGGTCGCACGGCCGCCCGCGATGATCCGCGTTTTCGAGATGGTCGGGCGCGCGGCGTCACGCAGGAGGCCGGACGTATCGACGCCGGCGTTCTCGAGCACAGTGCAGATACCATCGGCCTGCCGGTCATCGCCGACGAGGCCGACGGCTGTGACTTTGCCGCCAAGGGTTGCGCAGTTGTGCACGACATTCGCCGCGCCGCCCGCGATGATTTTTTCTCCTGCTTGTTCGAGCACAAGCACGGGAGCCTCGCGCGAGATGCGCGAGATGCGGCCGTCGATGTAGACGTCGGCTACCATGTCGCCAATGACAAGGATACGGCGGCCTTGGAAGGTGTCAATGAGGGGCGCGAGATGGCCTTTTGGCTGATTTTGCATGAAAGTTCCTTCTTCGTTACGACATTCTGATTTGATAGGCTGGAGCACCCGACTACCCTCTCAGTCACGCTTCGCGTGCCAGCTCTCCCAGAGGGAGAGGCTTCCCAAAATCACCATGGCGTGAACTGCCACGAGACTTTCCAGGTGCTCTGCTTCGAGCGGTAGCGCAGGATGAGCTGGGAGCAGTGGAGGTCGTGGAACCAGTAGTAGTCGAGGTCGTGCATTTCGCCTTCCTGCGCGTCCCACTCCATCGCGACCATGAAGCGGTCGATATCCGTCATCTGATAGCTGACGCCGGCCTGGATCTTCTGCGTGTAGTCGTCGAGGTCAAAGTCGAAGAGCGAGTTCTGCGTGTTGTTCTTGCGATAACCATAGGCCGCATAGGCATACCAGCGGTCGTCGAACTTGTGCAGCAGCGACGTGTCGGCCCAGAGGCCCTTCGTCGTCGATTCGTCGTAGCTTTCTTTCGTGATTTCATAGCCGCCGCTGAGCGTCAGCACCCAGTTGTTGCGGAAGACGATCGGGTTGCGCCAGAGGCTGAAGACATAGTGCTGGTGCGTACTCTCGATGCCGCTCGCCTGGCTCTGCCAGCGGCCGATGGAATATTCGAGGCCGTAGTTGAGCGGCGTCATCTTGATCGGGTGCGAATACGTCCAGTCGAATTCCGGCTTGCGCTTGACCCAGTTCTGGTCGCCGTCCTCATAGTAGCCATAGCGCAGGCGGTAGGTGCCCGCACCGACCGAGCTCCAGACGAGCTCGGCATGGCCGCGGCCGCCGCGCTTCTGCATGAGCTTGCCGTCAAACGAGGCCTCGATACGGTCCGCGACGGGACGGTGCAGGCTTTCGCGCAGCCAGACACCGTCGTCCTTGTCATAGCCGATCCGCGGGATCCAGTCGCGATTCTGATCCTCCTCGCCAGCTTTCGTCACATGGCGGCGCTTGCGCGCGATGACGTTGCCCTTGAGCAAAAATTTCGCATGCTCGTAGATGGTCTCCTTGTTCGGCCAGTATTCGATGCGCTTCGCGTAAATGGCATAGTCCGGGTGCTGCGCGCCGCATTTCGTCGTCGTGCCGTCGTGGATGACGATGTGGTCGGGGTAAAACTCGAATTTCTTGCCCGTGACGTACTGGTGATCGACCTTGCCCTTCGCTTCATCCATCGAGCCCGTCTTCGCGCCATAACGGTAAAAGGCACGGTAGCCATTGAGCTCGACACGCGACTGCCCCGGCGTGACCTGGATGACGTGCGCGTGGCCCGGCAGCTCGACCTGCTGTTTGACGAGATTGCCTGTCACGGAGTCCGGCGTCTCAAAAAGATGGCCGTCCGCCTGCAGGATGTGGACTTTGCCCGCAGCAGAAAATTCGCCCGTCGTCTGGTCGTACGTGAGCTCGTCGCCCTCGAACGTCGTCGGCGCGGCTTTCGTCGTGTCCGTCATGTCGTAGGGATAGCGCAGGTGCTTCTGCATTTCCACAGCACTCTCCGCGACCTGCTTCTGTCCCTCAGTCAGACGGTTCTCGCGCTCGTTGCGGCGCCAGTTCTCGATGAAGTCGAGCCGGTCCGCGCCCGCGTCGCCCGTGCTATGGTACTCGGCCGAGGCGACGCCGTCAAGGCCGGGCAGGGCGCACGGCAGCGCCGCAGCCGCGATGAGGCTGAGGCAGAGCGGGACGCGGTATGGGAAAAGAGGTTTCATGTGTATTGGTTGCTCCTTACTTTGCCGCGAGCGTCGTCGTGACGCCATAGAGCACCGTGTCGCCCTTCGTCTGGATGTACATTTCCGTGCCGGCCGGCATGTCGATGTCCTTGCCCTTGACGAACGCGCCGCCGATGACGCCGATGGGGCCGAGGAGCACGATGCCTGCGAGGCTCGCGCCTGCCGCCATCGCGTACTGCTTCATTTCCTCTTTCGCTTCCTCGCCGACATAGGCATCGACGAGCGTGCCGTCCATCGACTTCACCTGATAGTCCGTGAGCTCGAGCTTCGCGTTGCGGCCGAAGTTGCGCGCCTGCTGGACTTTCTCGACAACGGCCGTACCCGGCTCGCCCTTTGCAAAGATCAGACGGCCATCGACGATGACGTCATCCGCGACCGTGAAATGCACCGTGTCGCCTTTCTTCACACTCTTCGTCGTGACTTCTTCCGCGAGCGCGACCTTGACGAGCGTATTCGCCGCGACGGACGTCTGCTCGATCGGCAGCTGGTTCTCGCCAAAGGCGAAGTCCGCGAGTGCGCGGATGCGCTTCGTGTACGTGCCCTCGGAGGTCTTGCCCGAAAGCTCCGTCTCCATGTCCGTCACGCGCTGCTGCACCGGCGTCGCGCTGACCTCGTGGCGGATCGTCCACTCGATGCCGTTGAGCTCGGCGAGGATGGACGGCGCAGCGCCGTTGACGTAGAGGCTGTCATAGATGGCGTTCGTGCGCGCCATCATCGAGCCCGTCCGATGCTTGCCATCGTAGTCTTTCTCGAGCTTGTTGATGCGCTCCATGATCGCGCCCGTCTGTGGCTGGCCGTACGTGTCATCCTCGCACTGCTCGAGTTTCGCCTGCACCGTCTCCGGCGTGGCGGCCACGGCCGGGCTCATCGTCGAGACGAGGAACGTCAGCGAAACGAACGCGCTCATCGCCTTCTTCCAAAACGTTGTCATAGGAAGATACCTCCTCTGGATTGCTAAAATTTCTGTTGCTCCTAGAGAATTCGCGACAAAAGCAAAAAATCCTGCCAAACATGCAGCTTTTCTCGCACGGCTTCAGCACCCGACTACTCCCCCCGCCGCTCACGCGGCCCGTCCCCCCTCTTGGAGGGGGGCTGGAGGGTAGCGGTATGTGCCTCCTGATACACGCTCTGTTTCGTCTCCTCCGCGTGCCCCATATCGGGTTCGGGGTGGATGAGGACGTCGAACGTGCCGAATTCGGCGCGGATCTTCTGCTCGATCTCGTCGCAGACAGCGTGGACTCTCGCGAGGTGCATGTTGCCGTCGAAGAGGATGTGGACGTCTAAAAGCTTGTACGAGCCGGATTTGCGCGTGCGCAGGCAGTGCCAGCCGCGCACTTCGGGGATTTCGTCGAAGATGGCGCCGATGCGCGCCTCGTCTTCTGTGGGCAGGCTCTCGTCCGTGAGCTCGCGCGTCGATTCGACGACCATGCGCCACCCGGCGCGGAAGATGATGCCCGCGACGAAGATGGCGATGACGGGGTCGAGCCACGCCCAGCCCGTCAGCTGCATGAGCAGCAGGCCGATGAGGACGCCGACCGACGTCCAGATGTCGGCCGTCAGGTGCAGGCCGTCCGCTTCGAGCGCCTGCGAGCCCGTGATTTTCGCGACGTAGAGCAGCCGCCGCGAGACGGCGAAGTTGACGACGATGGCCACAATCATGATGGCGATGCCGTAGCTGAGCGTCTCGGGCACCTCGCCCGTCGCGAATTTGTTGACCGCCTCGTAGACGATGCCGATGGCCGCGCCGACAATCAGGAGCGCCTCGACGGCCGCCGAGAGGTTCTCATATTTCCCATGCCCATAGTCGTGCTCGAGGTCGGGCGGCGCGTCGGACTTGCGCACGGCCCAGAACGCGATGAGCGCCGCGATGAGGTCCGTGCCCGAATGGAGCGCCTCCGAGATGAGGCTGACGGCGCCGACGTAGAGCCCGACGATGAGCTTCAGCACGACGAGCGTCGTATTTGAAAAAATGGACAGCCATGCTGTCCGGTGTTTGAGTGCTGCTGTCTCCGACATAAAAAGCGCCTCCCATCGCGCATTTTGCGTCTCGGTAAAGTTACTGAAAACACTCTGAAAATCTGCTGGACAATCTCGTCCGCAGGTGCTATGATGAAGCTAGTCGGGAAACCGACCTACTCAAAAGCACTTATTTTATTTGTTCTTGCTTTTCTTTGGAGGGCGCTGCAGTTGTTGCAGCGTCTTTTTTTATGCCGTCCCATTCTGCAATCCTTAATTCCCGTCCCCTTCCCCGCTGTCTCCGCCATCATCGGCAGGTGCCGGGGCTGGCGGCGGAGGCGGTGCGGGGAGCACGCCATGCGGCAAGTCGTTGTAGATGAAATCGACGATCGACCGCATGGGCGAAGCGTACGCATAGGGGTGCGCCACGCCATCCGGACCGCTCTTGCTGAGCACCGTCTTCGTATCATAGGCGAGGACTTCCGAGGACAAAATCTGATAGGTCGCACTCCCGCGGTCGAAATGCATCGTATAGCGGAACATGCGGTTGCGGTCCGCCTTGATGACCGCGATGACCGCATTGCACGCGGCCGTGGACTCGTAGTTCACCGAGCTCGCATCAACGTAGTAGCCCGTGTAATCATTCGCATCGACAAAGCGCATGTCCTCGGCCGAGCAAACCTCGGCTGAGAGCAAAAGCAGCGCCCCGATCACGAGCCCCACGATCTGTCTGAGCATCCTTCTTTCACCTTCCACATTCCTGACCATCTACAAAACATGTACCTCTCATTGTATGGCAGGGGATTTTGATTGTCAAGCATGGCTTATATCACAGCCCCCCTCACTGAGGGGGGACGGGCCGCGTAAGCGGCGGGGGGATAGGCAGACACTTGCCGCTTTAGCGGCTTAGTGGTCGCCTATGCCGACCATAGGTCGGTAGTAGTAGGATGCTGGATTCTATCAAGTATGCAAATGCCGCTAAGGCATCTCTGTGATGCTTTAGCGGCATTCTATATCAATGTTTATTCAGTACTGGAACTTGTGCAGCGACTCGGAGAGCTTCTGCGCGAGCTGGGCGAGCGAGTCGCTGGCCGTCGCGATCTCACCTGCGGACGCGCTCTGCTGCTCGGACGCCGCCGAGACGCTTTCCATCTCGTTGACGGCCTTGACGGCGTCGCCGGCGATCTGCTGCGTCTTCTCTTTCACGACGCCCGTCTGCGTGCCGACCTGCCCGAGCTCGGCGACCATGTCATTCGCGCTCTGCGCGACGTTCTGGACGGCCGTCTCGATCTCGGCGAACGCGTCTTTCAGCTGGGCGACGGCAGCCGTGCCGCTCTGGACGGCCTCGCTGCCGGACTGCATGGAGGCGACGGCCGCCTCCGTGTCCTTCTGGATACCCGTGATGAGGTCGGTGATCTGCTGGGCCGCTGTCTGGCTGGCCTCGGCGAGCTTGCGGACTTCGTCGGCGACGACGGCGAAGCCGCGGCCATGCTCGCCTGCGCGCGCGGCCTCGATGGCGGCGTTCAGCGCGAGGAGGTTCGTCTGCTCGGCGATGCCCGAAATGGTCTCGACAATCGAGCCGATCTGCTGCGAGCTCTTGCCGAGCTGGTCGACGGTCTGCGCGCTGCTCTTGACGATGGTCTCGACGCTCTCGATGTCGTGGACGGCGTCCATGACGCTCTTGCCGCCCTCAACCGCGCGGCTGTGCGCCGTGCGCGCGTCGCTCTCGACGGCATCGGCCGTCGCATGCAGGCGGTCGACGGACGTGACCGTCTTGCCGACGCTTTCCTCCGAATCCGCGATGTACTGCTGCTGCTCGGCCGACGCCTGCGCCGCATTCGTGACGCTGTTCGCGACCTGCTCCGACGCCTGCGCGCTCTGGTGCGCGCTCGCCGTGAGCTCCTCAGACGACGCTGCGAGCTGCTGCGCCGTCTCGTTCGTCGTCTTCATGAGGCTGGAAACCGTGCGGCGCATGTCGGCGAAGTCATGCAGCATCTCGCCGAACTCGTCGCCGCGCTCCGTCTGATAGCCTGTCTCGCGGAAATCGCCGTCGCGCATCTTGTGGCAGGCGCTGACGATGACCGCGAGCGGCTCCGTGATTTTCTGCGCCGTGACGAGGCACACCGCGATGAAGATGACGAGCACGACAACGACCATGATGATGATGTTGCGGATGGCCGCGGACGTGTCAGCATCCGTCTTCGCCTTGAGGTCGATGGCGCCCTGATGCTCCATCTGCCCGAGCTTTGCGAGGTTCGCGCCGAGCGCGCCGCTCTGCTTCGCGCCGACGGCCGAGTACGTCGCGAGCGCCTCGTCATACTGGCCGGCCATCGACTGCTGCACCGACTTGTCGAGCGTCGCATGGAAATCCTTCCAGTTGCCCTTGATGGTCTCCATCAGGGCGTCCGACTCCGGGTCGTCGAGGGGGATGGCATCATATCCCGCGATGCTGTCGTCCACCATCTTGACGCCCGTCTCATATTTCCCTTTGAGGTCCTGCAGGCGCTGCGGATCGTTGCGGCACGTCGTCATGGTGACCGCCATGCCCTGTGCATAGCGCATGCCCGTCATCGCCGTGCCGACATAGTCGAGGCTCTGCACGCTCGACTCGTACATCGTATTGATGTCTTCCTGCGCCGATTTCAGCCCCAGGTACCCCGCAATGCTCGTGCCCAAAAGGCCAATGACGGCAATGATGCCGAGCAAGAACAGCTTGTAGGCGACCTTCATGTCATCCATCCATCTCATATTACCATTCCTTTCCAAAAAATTCTTCCCAACAACGCATTCCCATGACGAATTCTCTATGAAACCGATACGAAATCTCCATCGATTTGATGCTCCGTCTTTATGAAGATAATTCGCGGCGAACAGAAGATTTCCTTCCATCGCCGCGAAAAATAAAATAACATTAACAAAGTGTGACGAACTCCCCAGCACGCACGATGCACATCCGTGCATCACCACTGCCGCCGCGTGCGCCAGAACTCCGGCCGCAGCATGACGAGGAGCGTCAGGATTTCGAGGCGCCCGAGCAGCATCTCAAAGCAGAGCACCAGCTTCATCCCATCGGGAAAGCCCGCGAACGTCTGCGTCGCGCCCGCCACGCCGAACGCGGGCCCCACATTGGCGAGCGTCGTGATGCTGATGCCGATCGCGTCAAAGAGTGGCACGCCCACGAGCGTGTAAAAAAGCGCGAACACCGTGATTGTCAATAAATATAGGAAGAAAAAGTAGCCCACGCGGTGCAGCTCCGACACGCCAACCTTGTGCCCGTTCATGCGCACGACCGCGAGTGCACGCGGATGGAGCTTCACGCGCAGGATGTTCGCCGCGTTCTTGACGAGGAGCACGGCCCGCGTCACCTTGAACCCGCCCGCCGTCGAGCCCGCGCAGCCGCCGATGAAAAGGAGGAGCAGCAGCACGCACTTCGAAAGCGGCGGCCACGTATCGAAATCCGCTGACACGAAGCCCGTCGTCGAAAGCGACGTCACCTGGAACACCGCAAAGCGCAGCGCCCCGCCCGCCGTCAGCCCCCGCGCCAGCATGAGATTGACCGTCACCAAGAGCGTCGCGACCACGATGATGCCAAGGTACGCGCGGAACTCCGTATTGCGCACGAGCGCATGCGGCCCCTTTTTCCAGACCTTGTAATACAGCGCGAAATTGCCGCCCGCGAGGAACATAAAGAGAGACATCCAGCCCTCAATCCAGACATTGTCGATCGCCATCGCATTCGCGTCGTACGTCGAAAAGCCGCCCGCGCCGAGCGTCGCAAGCGCATGATTGACCGCCGTCACCGCATCCATGCCGCAGAGCCAGAGAATCACGGCGCAGAGCACCGTCAACGCCGTGTAGATGCGAAAGAGCGCACCCGTCATCTCCCGCAGCCGCGGCATCACGCGCTCGTGGCCCGACGACTCCGCATTGTACATGTGGACCGTGCTCTGCCCCGCCTGCGGCAGGAGCGCGATGAAGATGACGATGATGCCGAGCCCGCCGAACCACTGCGTCAGGCTCCGCCAGAACAGGATGCTCTGTGGCAGCGTCTCGATGGACGGCAGCACCGTCTCGCCCGTCGTCGTGAAGCCCGAAATGCTCTCGAAGAACGCATCGAGGAAGCCGAGATGCCCGCCGAACACATACGGCATCATGCCGAGCACCGTCGCCACGCCCCAGCCGAGCCCCGTGATCGCGATGCCCTCGCGCATCGTGATGGCATCCACCTTCGCCCGCGCATGCGAGACGAGCAGCGCCCAGACCGCGAGCGACAGCCCGATGGAAAGCGCAAACGCCCGCGCACTCTCCTCGCCCCAGAGAAGCGCCAGCAAAAGCGGCACGCAGAGCACCGCCATCGACGCCAGAACGAGCCTTGCAAGCACAAAATTCACCACGCGCAAGTCCATGGAGGGACCTCCCTTCCTGCCGATTTCTCTTGAAAATTCCAGGCGTCTGATGTAAAATACGTAGTAAGAGAAGCAACCACCGGTTGACGGTTGGTCGCCTCGCGCAGTTGGTTATCTCATAGACATAACCGCCTTAGGTTGGTTCCCGGGGGCGGTTATTGTTTTCTCAACACAAATAAAATGCAGAGCATCAGGAAAAGGACGACAATCGTCTCTCCCATCCGAATCACCTCGCTCTCAAGGTATTCCGACCTTTCTGCGAGGCGCAAAACTCCAACCGCCGACCGCTTGGTAGCTGCTTCTCATACAGATTAGTATACAACACCCCGCATACATCTTGCAAGATGTATGCGGGGTGTGCTGTTTGATAACAAACATACTCGACAACTGTTGATGCTTGCGCGTTACAAGCTCACTGAAAGCCTGAAACTATAGCTTCTACCGCTCCTTCATCCGGCGTCATGCGGAGCTGCTGCATATCTATGAACTCCCAATTCATATCAACTTCTCCATACCATCGCCGCTCTGGCCGTGCACGAAGCGTAACGAGGTACTCGCGCACAATATGTTGCGGTTGTATGCCAGGATGAATAGACGATGAAAGCTCAATCTGGACGACCGTCTGCGTCTGATAAACGCCATTGCCTTTATAGATGACGCGATCCTCCACTTTTTTCGGGTCAATCACAAAACCTGTGGGATTCGAATAGCTTAGACGAATAATTCATGTTGTCAAAAAAGAGGACATCCGCTAAGATGTGGAAATGCATCTA
>OMZR01000082.1 GCA_900315575.1 uncultured Veillonellaceae bacterium | reverse complement strand
TTGGAGGCGACATTCAGAATCGAACTGAAGAATAGAGGATTTGCAGTCCTCGGCCTTACCACTTGGCTATGTCGCCGAAATATGGAGCGGAAGACGAGACTCGAACTCGCGACCCCCACCATGGCAAGGTGGTGCTCTACCAACTGAGCTACTTCCGCGTAAATGGCGACCCGAATGGGACTTGAACCCATGACCTCCGCCGTGACAGGGCGGCATTCTAACCAACTAAACTACCGGGCCGTGCGTCGCTTCATATCAGCGACGGTTATTATTATAGGGGATGTGTCAAAAGATGTCAAGCATTTATTTTTCCATACGTAAAAAAGAAGCTCCCGCGCTGAAAAAGCAGGAGCTTCCAAGGGCTCAGAGGTCTTCGTGCACCTCGGAGAAATAGATGACGGTGACGGTATCCTCTTTGAGGATGCGGCGCTTGTAGATCTTCTCGAAATCTTCGACGAGTTCATCGACGGAGTTGATCTCCGGGTTCTGGTGGCCGAGGTCGGCCGATGTCAGCGTCCCCATCGTCTTGACGCGGACCTTGTCGAGGAACGCCGTGTAGAGCTTGTGCTTCGGCTCGCCCTTCTTGCCCGTCGTGACCCACACGATGGAGTTCTCGGGGAACTGTGCGCTGACGTCGCCGAGGCGGACCGTGCAGTTCTTCGTGCGCTCCATGAGCATCTTCTTGTGCTTGGCCGCCTGGAAATTAAGTGCCATCATAATTATATGCATCTCCTATCGCCTGTAAATCTGTAATTACTTACCATTGTAGCACAAGCCGCGCATTCCGCAAAGTCTTTCTTTGTGACTCACATCCTTTACAAGCGGCAGGAAAGCCGCTATGATACAGGAAGAAAACAAAGCTTTGAGAAGGAGTTGTTGTATTATGAAAAAAACGTGGAAAAAATTTGCCTGCGCTCTCGCACTCGCGCTCGCTTTCGTCGTGCCGCAGATGGCACCCGCTGCTGCGGCCGATCAGCCAGCTCGGCCAGTCCTCTCCGTCGACGGACGTGGCGAGGCGACGGCCGAGCCGGATATGGCGACGGTCGCCGTCGGCATCACGACGCACGCATCCGACGCCGCCAAGGCGCAGAACGACAATGCCTGGGTCGCTGGCGAAATCCAGAAGGCCATCACATCGCTCGGCATCGCGGAAAAAGACATCCAGACACGCAACTATTCGTTCCGCCCGACGTACCGCGAGGACAAAGGCCATACGAACGAGATTGATGGCTACACGGTCGACAACACCGTCATCGTGACCGTGCGCGACGTGAAGCTCACAGGAAAGGTCATTGACGCCGCGCTCTCGCATGGCGCGAACGAGATTTCCTCGCTGGACTTCTCCGCGAGCGACACGCGTGGCATTCGCAAGGAAGCGCTGAAAAATGCTATCGCCGATGCACGCGACAAGGCGGACATCCTTGCGAAAGGCCTCGGCAAGCGCATCGTCGGCATCCAGAACGTCAGCGAGAACACGGGCTACATCGAGACGCGCCGTTTCGCCGGCAACATGATGATGGCCATGGCGAAAGACGCCGAGACGCCGGTCGCGCCTGGCAGCCTTTCGCTCTCGGCCAGTGTCCATATCGACTTCATCCTCAGCGACTAAACTCAGCGATTAAAAAGGAGCTTTCTTCACCTCTATGCAACCATCGCAAAGCCCTGCCAAGAAGAAGCGCAAGCCTCGTCTCGCGGCCATCGAGTACATCCGCGGCATCTCCATGATGGGCGTCATCGGCATCCATGTCGGTTCGCAGTATCTCGGCAATCCTGCCGCGAACATGCACCTCATTGCGCTCTTCGAGATCTTCACGCGCTTCTCCGTGCCGATTTTCTTCTTCATCTCGGCGTTCGGGCTGTTCTACAACCTCGACATTCATGCGCCGTTTGACGCAAAGCATTTCTACAAGCGGCGCGTGCAGACCGTTCTGATTCCCTATGTCGTCTGGTCGGTTCTCTACCTCGTGCACGACGGCCTGCTCTATCACACGGGCTTCCCGTCGCCATTCTACTTCTGCGGCATCCTGTTCTTCGGCGTCGCGAAGTACCAGCTCTACTTCCTCGTGATTCTCTTGTGGTTCTACCTCTTCATGCCGCTCTGGATCTCCCTGATCAAACGGATGGGGCTCAAGGGTCTCGCAACGCTGCTGGTCTTCCAGATTGCCTTCGACTACTGGTCGAGCTATTCCGTGCCGTTCAACATCTACGTCTACGACCTGCCGGATGACTCGCTCTTAAAGCCGATCCTGATGTACCGCCTCAACTATTGGGTGCTCCACTACATCTTCATCTTCCTGCTGGGAGGATGGCTGGCCGTGCATATCGAACGCTTCAAGACGTTCATGCAGGAGCGCCGCACATCCATCACGGTGCTGTTCTGGATCAGCATGGCGAGCCTGCTCGCCTACTATTACTGGCTGCTGCTGACGCAGGGCCAGACGCCGCTCGACGGCATCAACACGGCGCACCAGCTCTCGCCCGAGGGCATCTTCTACACGCTGATGGCGTCGCTGTTCTTCTTCACAATCTTCACGTACCAGAAGTATCCGCAGGCGCTCAATCCGATCCTGCACGCGCTCGGCAAGCATTCGTACTTCGCCTACCTCGTGCACCCCTTCGTCATCACGTACCTCGCACTGGCGCTCCAGCATGCAGGACGCATCATGACAGGGGCGATTGCCATCGCGTTCTACTGCGCCGTACTCGGCATCTCGATGCTGCTGGCCGTCGTGTTCCGCAAGGTTGGCGAACACTTGCCCTTTGTCAACGAACTGACCATTGGGGTATATCCTAAGAAGTAAGTGAGCAAAGCTTCATTAAAATTTTATCTATCAAGAAAGGCGCTGTCCTCACGGGCAGCGCCTTTCTTGTCGTTATGAAATCAATTCAGTTCAGAGCTTCGCAATCTTGTGCAGTGTCTCTTCGATGAGCCTGACCTGCGGCTCGACGGTTGCGAGGACGAGCTTCTCGTTCGGGCTGTGGATGTCCTGCGTCGTGACGCCGATGGAGACCATGTCGAGCTTCGGATTCTTGCCGAAGTGCCAGCCGCACTCGAGGCCGGCATGGATGGTCTCGACCTTCATGGGCTTGCCGTTCTGCTCCTCGAACGTCTCGGCGACGATCTTCGCGAGACGGCTGTCCTTGTTTTCCTTCCAGCCTGGGGACTTCGTGCCGACGATGGCCGTGAAGCCCGTGAGCTCGGCGATTTCCCGCGCATAAAGCGCGAACTCGTCGAGCTTGCCATCGACAGCCGAGCGCGGGAAGACCTCGATGTGCACCTTTTCCTCGTTCATCTTCACGACACCGAGGTTTGCGCTCGTCTCGACGAGACCGGGGATGACCGTGGACATCGCATAGACGCCGGAGTGCATGACCGTCAGGAGCTGCAGCAGACGCTTCGTGTCGCCAGCGATGAGGACGCCAGATGGAGATGCAGTTTCCGTCAGCACGAGCTCGATGTCAGGATCGACGCTGCCATAGATGGCGAGATACTTCTCCTTTTCCGTCGCGAGAACTTTTTCTACCGCTTCCTTCGAGAGCGACGTGACGAACGTCGCCTGCGCGATGTTCGGGATGGCATTGTGCGCCTTGCCGCCGTGGAAATCCGCGACCTGCACCTCGCCCTGCTTCTGAAGTGCCAGCAGGATCAGCGCGAGCGTGCGGATGGCGTTGCCGCGGCCATCGCCGATGCGCTCGCCCGAATGACCGCCGAGCAGGCCGCGCACGTCGATCTGGTATGCCGTGCCCGCCTGCGGCGCCTCGCGGCGCAGCGTGCGCTCGAACGAGAGATCGATGCCGCCTGCGCTGCCGACCGTCAGCTCGTCATAGTTCTCAGAATCGCAGTTGATGAGGAACTGCGCATCCGTCAGATGCTTCGCATCGAGCGCGATGGCGCCCGTCATGCCGCGCTCCTCGTCCGTCGTGACGATGAGGCGCAGCGGGCCGTGGTCTTTCGCGTTCTTCATGAGATAGATGCCTTCGGCGACGCCGATGCCGTCATCCGCGCCGAGGCTCGTGCCCTCGGCTTCGAGGTACTTGTCCGTGCGCACGAGCTTGATTGGGTCTTTGAGCGGGTCATAGTCATAGCCTTCCTCGCCGACCGCGACCATGTCCATGTGGCCCTGCAGAATCGTGCGCGGCGCGTTCTCATAGCCCTTTGTCGCCGGCTTATCAGCGATGATGTTGTTCTTCGCGTCCTGCACGACGGAAAAGCCTGCGTCCGTCAGGTATTTCTTGAGGAAATCGCTGACGGCCTGCTCATGGCCGTTCGCACGCGGGATGGCCGCGAGTTTCTTGAACTCATCGAGAACGCCTTCCAGAATATCCATGTGTTTTACCTCCTAAAATGAAAAAGACGGAGCAATCATCGACTGCTCCGTCTTCCGTATGCATAAAGATCATCGAACATCACAGGCCGTTATTTCTCGAGAGCGACGGACATCGCCTCAGAGACATTGACACCTTCCGGCACGTAGAGGACGATGTAGTCGGAGATGCGCTTCGCACCGCCGTCCGTCACATAGCAGCTGCCATTGATGAAATCGCAGATGCGGCGCTGCTGCTCGGCTTCGACCTTTTCGTAATTGACGATGACGGCCTTCTTGGCGCGCAAATCGTCGGCAATGGCAGTGACCTGCTCGAAATCCGACGGCACGTAGACGCGCACCTTGAGCTGCGGCGCCTGGTGCACCGTGAGCTTCGGGCGGCGCTCCTGCGGCGCTTCCTGCTCGTACGAACGCGTGAGATGAATCGTCCCACCGTTCGCCACGCGAATGTCTTCTGCTTCTTCCGCCATTTCCTCATGCGCAGTCCTGGCAGCAGACACCGTATGAAAACTTGCCCTCTTCATCTCAGCTTCTGCCTCACCGCGTTCGAGTGACTCGTCTTCGACGGGCTCCTCGACGATCGGCGGCATGATGAGATCCTGCAGCTTTCTCGTCCATGCTTTCAAATTCATATCCATCTTCCTCCAACCTGCATCTGCACGGGCTCATGGCTGCATTTGTCCACCACTGCAGCCACGAAAGTCTAACTAGGAAAATATCATAGCACACTTCGCCGCAAAATGCAAAAGTCCTACCGGGACCGATTCGTTTCCCAGTAGGACTTTTTGTTTATTTTTTAGTTTTTCAAGATGAAGAATTACTTGCGTGCATTCTTCGCGTTGCGGCCGCGGACCGTGCGGTCGAGGATGGCCTTGCGCAGGCGGATGTTCTTCGGCGTGACCTCGACGAGCTCGTCGCTGTTGATGTACTCGATGGCCTGCTCGAGCGACAGGATGCGCGGCGGCGTCAGGCGGATGGCTTCATCCGAGGACGACGTGCGCATGTTCGAGACGTTCTTCTTCTTGCACGGGTTGATGTCGATGTCGTTCTCGCGCGAGTTCTCGCCGACAATCATGCCTTCGTAGACCTGCTCGTTCGGGGAGATGAACATCGTGCCGCGATCCTGCAGCGTGTAGATGCCGTAGCCCGTCGTCTCGCCCTGCTCGAACGCGACGAGCGAGCCGCGCGTACGGCCCGGGATGTCGCCCTTGTACGGCGCATAGCCGTGGAAGACGTGGTTCATAATGCCGTTGCCCTTCGTGCTCGTCAGGAGCTCGGAGCGGAAACCGATGAGGCCGCGCGCCGGAATCGTGAACTCGAGGCGCATGTAGCCAGCCGTCTCCGTCATGTTCGTGAGCTCGGCCTTGCGCGTGCCGAGGCCTTCCATGACGGCGCCCATGTATTCCTGCGGCACTTCGACCGTCAGGTTCTCGATCGGCTCGCAGAGCTGGCCGTTGATGGTCTTGTAGACAACTTCCGGCTTGCCGACCTGCAGCTCGTAGCCCTCGCGGCGCATCTCCTCGATGAGGATGGAGAGATGCAACTCGCCGCGGCCCGAAACCTTGAAGACATCCGGGCTGTCCGTCTCCTCGACCTTCATGGCAACGTTCGTCTCGACTTCTTTGAACAGGCGGTCACGCAAATGGCGCGACGTGACGAACTCGCCTTCGCGGCCTGCGAACGGGCTCGTGTTGACGCCGAACGTCATCGAGAGCGTCGGCTCGTCAATGCGGATGGCCGGCAGTGCTTCCGGCTGCTCCGCGTCCGCGACCGTGTAGCCGATCGAGACATCGCCAAGGCCCGTCAAAGCGACGATTTCGCCCATGGATGCCTCCGGCACCTCGACGCGCTGCATGCCCTGATAGACAAAGACCTTGCCGATCTTGGCTTTGATTTCCTGATCGCCGTTGATGAGGACGACGTTCTGGTTCGTGCGCGCCTTGCCGCGGCTGATACGGCCGATGGCGACGCGGCCGACATAATCATCGGCTTCGAGCGTCGTGACCATGAGCTGGAGCGGACCTTCCTCATCACCATGCGGTGCCGGGATTTCCTTGACGATCGTCTCCATCAGCGGCTCGAGGTTGTCGCTCTCGTCTTCCATCTTGTACTTCGCGATACCGTCGCGCGCCGTCGCATAGATGACCGGGAAATCGAGCTGGTCGTCGTCGGCGTCGAGCTCCATGAAGAGCTCGAGGACTTCGTCGTAGACATCATCGACACGCTGGTTCGGCTTGTCAATCTTGTTGATGACGACGATTGGTTTGAGCTTCTGCTCCAGTGCCTTGCGGAGGACGTACTTCGTCTGCGGCATCGGGCCTTCGAATGCATCGACGAGCAGCAGGACGCCGTCGACCATGTTCAGCACGCGCTCGACCTCGCCGCCGAAGTCCGCATGGCCCGGGGTGTCGACGATGTTGATTTTGATGCCGTTGTACATGATGGACGTGTTCTTCGACAGGATCGTGATGCCGCGCTCACGCTCGATGTCGCCGGAGTCCATGACGCGCTCCTCGACCTTCTCGTTCGAGCGGAAGACATGGCTCTGCTTGAGCATCGCATCGACGAGCGTCGTCTTGCCGTGGTCGACGTGCGCGATGATAGCGATGTTCCTCAGATTCTCGTTCGTACTCATTCTTGAAATCGTTCCTCCCAAAAGTCATTTCGAAGATAAAAGAAAAGGGATACTATAGAGTATCCGTATCGTCAAACCGTAACGTACTCATTTTAGTATCCCTTGGAAAAGTTGTCAATATGTTTTTGTTACTTGGTATCAAACCCGTCAGAACAATCAGAGACCGGCTTCTTTGCGAAGGATGTCCGCCTTATCCGTGTGCTCCCACGGCAGGTCGACGTCCGTCCGGCCGAAGTGGCCGTACGCTGCCGTCTGCTTGTAAATCGGACGGCGCAGGTCGAGCATCTTGATGATGCCGGCCGGACGCAGGTCGAAATGCTTCTTCGCGAGCTCTTCGATCTTCTCCTCGTCCACCTTGTTCGTGCCAAACGTATCAACCATGACGGAGACCGGATAAGCGACGCCGATGGCATAGGCGAGCTGGATTTCGCAGCGGTCGGCAAGGCCGGCAGCCACGATGTTCTTCGCGACATAGCGCGCCGCATACGCAGCACTGCGGTCGACCTTCGTGGGGTCTTTGCCCGAGAACGCACCGCCGCCATGACGTGCCCAGCCGCCATACGTGTCGACGATAATCTTGCGGCCCGTGAGGCCCGAATCGCCCTGCGGGCCGCCGATGACGAACTTGCCCGTCGGGTTGACGAAGATGCGCGTCTTGTCCGACAGGAGCTCCGCCGGGACAACTTTCTTGATAACCTCGGCGATGAGGTCTTTGCGAATCTGGTCGAGCGACACATCCTCGTCATGCTGCGTCGAGATGACGATGGTATCGACGGCGACCGGCTTGCCATCCTCGTAGAGAATCGTGACCTGCGTCTTGCCATCCGGGCGCAGATACGAGAGCGTGCCGTCCTTGCGGACTTCGGCGAGGCGGCGCGCGAGGCGATGCGCGAGCGCAATCGGCAGCGGCATGTATTCCGGCGTCTCATTCGTCGCATAGCCGAACATCATGCCCTGATCGCCAGCACCGATGGCGTCTTCGACGTCCATCTGGCCTTCGCGCGCTTCGAGCGCCTGGTTGACGCCCTGCGCGATGTCCGGCGACTGCTCGTCGAGCGAGACGAGGATGCCGCACGTCTCGGCATCAAAACCGTATTTCGCGCGCGTGTAGCCGATGTCGCTGACCGTCTTGCGGATGATTTTCGGGATATCGACATAGCATTTCGTCGAGATTTCGCCGACGACATGCACCTGGCCCGTCGTCACGAGCGTCTCGCAGGCCACGCGGCCCTGCGGGTCCTGGGCGAGGATGGCGTCGAGGATGGCATCCGAAATCTGGTCTGCCATCTTGTCCGGATGGCCTTCCGTCACGGACTCCGAGGTGAAATACATACGTTTCTTGCTCATTGGTATGACCTCCCATGCACTTTGCCGAACATCGAGCTTATCGAAAATTTTCCGCTCACATAAGAAAAAGCCCTCTATAAAAAGAGAGCTTTGATTTTTTCACTCTCATCTTATAGGTGTATCACCTACCGGAATTGGCACCGTTTTGCATACGCAAGGGTTGCCGCAGCTTCATAGGGCCAGTCCCTCCACTGCTCTGGATGAGTCCGATGTTCAGTTTTGTTTGACTGTATACATCATAGCGTAGCGATGTGCGCCTGTCAATAGGAAAAGCCATTCGCTCACATTACTTTTTTCAAAAGCTCGTCATAACTGTTCACGACATCGTAAACGACATGGTCGCTGCTGATGGCGGCGAAATGCTTGCGTGCGCAAGCAATCTTCGATTTCTCAATGCCGCGCAGCTCCATCGAACGCATGCTGCCCTTCGTTTCGGCGACGAAATAGATATGCTTGACCTCGCCCTCACGGAACGCGATTGCCCAGTCTGGATTGTAGTGGCCAACCGGCGTACTGATATAGAAGCCATCCGGGAGCTTCACATAAACAGCGACTTCCTTGTGTGCTTCGAGCGCCTCCGCGAAATGACGCTCGTTCGTCGAATCATAGACGACATGATCGTAGACGCCCTTCTGCACTTCCATCGCATTGACGCCAAGCTGCGCTTTCATCTGTGCGGCTGTAAAAACATCCGTCGCATAGCAATCGTCGAGCACATGATACGTAATATGCTCAATGACGGCGGCGGCCTTTTCGTCATTGATGAGCTCTCCGGCCTTTCGGATGAATTCTTCGGGATTCACTTTGAAAAAACCGAACGTCTTGCCATCGATGCCCGTGAGAATCTGCGCGATTGTCTTGCGTGTGAGGCCCGTCGCCTCGACGAGCTTGCCGACGAGGTCGTACTTCACACTGCGATTCGGGCGCGCGTGGATGAGCCGATGCCCCGCGCCGTCGCTTTCGCGGACGAACGCTTTGCCGGATTGCAACTGCTCTTTCGAATCGATGTGTTCCATGCGCCCCTCGGCAACTTCGAAATAGAGCGATGCAACTTTTAGTTTCTCGTCGAGCGCATGGATGGCATGCTGCACGAGTTCGTCCGTGTCGAACGAAACGGTATAGGCCGACTTGTGGTTGATCTCTCCCCAGAGCTTCTGAAATTCTTTCCTGCGCAGATTTTCCTCGTTGACGCTGACAAACGTGTTATGTGTCCGCGCATCTTCCATGCCGCTATAACGTCCCGTGTAGACAGAATCAAGAAGCTCCGTAACAGCCTTGCCATAGGCTGCCATCTTCTCCGCAACGTGAAACGCTCCTTCAGAGCGCTCGGCCTCGTATTTTGCCGTGAGATGCTGCGCGTCGTCAATATACCCTTTGCGTACAAGGTCGAACACGATGCTGCGCGCCTCATCCTCCGTAACCTCATGCGTCCGTGTGCCATCGTCGCTCGGGAGCGTTTTCCCGACGAAAAGCTGCACGTCAACCTTGCGCGGGCGGTGCACGATGGTCTCGGAAATATCATGCTGCAAATCACGCGCAAACGTCTCATAGCTCTCGCTCGCGATGACCGTGAGAACATTGACCTTTTGCACGGCGCCTTTGAGCCGTTCCTCGTCCATGCGCTCGCCATCCTGATTGACACAAAGGCGCATACCACGGCCGACTTCCTGCCGCTTGCGGACGTCGCTTCCGCTCTGCTTCAGCGTGCAGATCTGGAAGACGTTCGGATTGTCCCAGCCTTCTTTGAGCGCGGAATGTGAGAACAGAAAGCGCACGGGCGAACGTTCGGGGTCGAGGTCGAGCAAGCGTTCCTTGTCTTTCATGATGAGATCGTAAGCATCGACATCATCCGACGCATTTTCTTTCTTGTTGAGCTTGGAATTGATCATCTTGCCTTTCTTGTCCATGGAAAAATAGCCTTGATGCGTTTTTTCCGCTGGAATCCGGCGCAGATAGGCGAGATAATCCGGATCATATGCATCTGCGTCGAGATGAGCGACGATATCCTTGTACTCTTCTTCGAACATATCGGCGTAAACGCCGTTGTGATACGTACTGCCCGCATCATAGACGCGATACTTCGCGACTTCGTCGATGAAGAACAGTGAGAGCACTTTGATTCCTTTTTTGAAAAGCGCAGCCTCACGCTCGATATGGGAAAGGATCGTCTCGCGAATCTGGATGCGGCGCAGCTGGTCTTCGCTGACATCGCCGACCGCCTGCCCAGGATGGAGGACAATGCCATTCGCGAGCTCGACCGTATTCGTATTCGCATTGATGCGCTCGACAGTATAACCCGCGCGATATTCTTCGAGCTCGCCGGAGTTGTCGTAGATGCGATAGCCCTCGCCGACGATATGCGACTTGCGGCGCACGCCGCTTTTCGTCTTGCTTTCAAATGCCATCGTCGCCGTCGGGTTCTTCTTCTGCGAAACGTTGATGCTCTCAAGATAAAGATACCCGTCCGTCGCCGTCGTGCCGCTCGCCGTGATGCCTTTGACGGCAATCTTCTTGACGAGCTTCATGTTGTAGGCATCGATGGCATCAAGGTTGTAGACGAGGTTGTATTCCTCGCGTGGCGTCGCGGAGTAACGCAGCGTGAACAGCGGCTGGAAATCCTTGAGCGCTTTTTTCGTCTTCGGCCCTTCGACAGACTGCGGCTCATCGATGATGAGGATGGGATGCGTTGCGGCTACAACATCGATGGGACGACGGCTCTTGAATTCGTCGAGCTTGCGGCGGATGCGGTTCGCATCCTTGCCCCGCGCATTGAATGCCTGCGCATTGATGATCATGGCATTGATGCTCGCATCGTTTGCGAAGCGGTCAAGCTCGGCAAGGTTCTTAGAATTATAGATGAAGAAGCGCACGGCTTTGCCGTAGAGCGCCGTGAAATGTTCCTGCGTCGTCTGGAACGTCTTGTAGACGCCCTCGCGAATGGCGATGCTCGGCACGACGATGATGAACTTCGACCACCCATACGATTTATTGAGCTCGTACATGGTCTTGATATATGTGTACGTCTTGCCCGTTCCGGTCTCCATCTCGATGGTCAGGTTGACACCGCCCGCAAAGTTTTCGGAGTGTGGCAAGCGTTGGCGGTCCTGCACATCCCAAAGGTTCTGCCGCAGAACAGCGGACGTGAGCATAGGATCGAACTCGGCGTTCTTGTAGCCGAGGGAATCCATCATGGAGATTTCGCGGTCATCGACGAGGCCGGGATCGACGGTAAAGCGCCCAATCTGATTCTGCTGGCCGCGGAACACGTCGCAGACGGCGCGCGCGGCGGCTTCCTGGAACGGCTGGCGTTTGAATTTGAGTTTCATGCCCCCGCCCCCTTACAGCACGCGGACGTCCGTGTCCGGCGAGAGGCGCTTGAAGATTTCCGTGACGTTGATCTTCGCGGGGCTGTCAGCAAAGCTGCTGTCGCGGAACACGGCGCGTTCCGGCTGACGTGCGGCGATGGCGCGGATGACGGACTCTGGCACATCGCGGTCAAAGCAAGCGATGAGCGCACCGTCGGCATAATCATGGACGGTGCAGCCATCGATGGTCTCGGACGTATACGGCAAGGAAAGCGGCACGCCCCAATCGACGAGGCAGCCAAAGAGCAGGTCAAGCGACGTGCGGTCGGATTTGATGTTGTCTTCTGTCTGAGCAACAAGGTCTTGTGTCAATTCTTCTGCACCGTAGTAAACGTCATTCATGTTCGAAGAATCGACTTTCAATACGCGAAAGCCGGTATCGAGCTTCTTATCGTTCCACTCTACATCCATTTTTTCGCCAGCACGACGAAGTCTTTCCTTGCCGATTTCACAAATTGTATGTTTCTTATGAATGCCATCCAAAAAGGAAATTGCCGCCCGCACTCTCTTCTTCGTTTCGACGTTCACATGGGGAAGAACATTCTCCATCACCTCGGGGATTTGGACTAGAATAAATTGTCTCTTTTTCCCATCTAACGCATTCAAATGCATGACTGCGTGCGCTGTCGTCGCCGAACCGGAAAAAAAGTCCAACACTATCCCATCTTCTCCATATGCCGCCAACAATTTTTCAATCAGCCGAACGGGCTTCGGGTAGTCCATCAGTTTCTGCACGCCAAATAATTGACGCAATTCCTCATCCGCATCTTCATTCGATCCCCATCCGGACGCATTCAGATTATCAGGGTCTATCACATCATTATAGCTGACATTTTCATCAGTTCCCACACGAAACAGCAAATCTTTCAACGGCTTCCGCCTTTCTTCTTTGACAATCCTCCTGAAGTACAAATCTTGTGTAACCTGAATTATTCAACGAGGCTTATCCGCGAATGAATCTGCCTCTTTCCGCATCAAGACTGCATAAATGTCACTTCCTCAATGGCGTGTCCCACAT
>OMZR01000126.1:4715-13183 GCA_900315575.1 uncultured Veillonellaceae bacterium | reverse complement strand
CACAAAACTCGTGAAAAGTTTACTGTCGGACTGGTTTGCCTCTCAGAGCAGATATGTACAGGGATTGCTTGGAAATTTGGCGTGGGAAAGTTGAGTCATCAACGTGGGGAAGGAGCCTGCCACTTTGCAGAAAAAATTTTGTATCGTGCCGAAGAAGCGCCAGATGTTGCAGGAGCTCGTGCAGGGGATGGAGCTTGCGGAGGAAGAAGAGCAGCTCCTCGATGCCTGCACGATCCTGCATGTCGAGATCGATCCGGCGGCGAATGGCTGGGAAATCGTCTTGCAGACGCCGGAGCTTCTTTCGGATGCGCTTCTTTCGCGCGTCTCCGCGCAGATTCAGCAGAAATGCAATCTTTTCTCTGTTGAGTTCTACCAGCAGGTCATCGACATGATGCGCGGCATCTCGAAGGCATGGGACGAGCTCGCCTATCGCACGGCGGACGGCGATCCGTCCGTGCAGGCGGTGTTCGAGCGCATGAAGTATCGTGCGGTCGGTGACAAGCTCGTGCTCGAGGTCGCAGGCATCTGCTCGGGCGCGATCATGCGCAACCACAAGGTCGCGAGCAAGCTCGCGAAGAACATCAAGGGGCTTTTGGGCTTTTACTGCGATGTGGACTGGGAATCCGTCGATGCAGAGGACGACGAGGACGCTGAAGGATCGTCGTCCGCGGATGCGCTCAATACGCCGGAGTATCTTGCTGCGCGGAGGTCTGTCCTCCAGCAGGAGAATGCCGCAGCCCGCGAAAAGGCGCTCGGCAAGGCGGAGGCGGTACACAAGGAGAAGGCGGCAGCCGCGCCCTCTATTCCATCCGTGCCGATGCCATCCGATGCGGATGTGCCGGGAGCTTCGCCTGCTGCTGCACCAGCGTCGCAGAGCGAGCGCCCCGACCTCAGTGCGCCCGTCGTTATCGAGGGCATGGGCAGCCTGATTTTCGGCCGCGGCGTCGCGGGCGAGCGCAAGCTCATCGACGAGCTCGAAGGCGAGGAAAAGAACGTCATCCTCGAAGGCTGGATTGGCGAGGGCGCGATTTCGGGCGTGCGCACGAATGAGTTCAAGACGGGTACGAAGATGATTTCGTTCGCGCTTTCGGACGAATCGAACGGCATCGTCTGCAAGAAGTTTTTCAAGAAGGGACGCGGAAAAAACGCGCAGCCCGACGAGTTTGAGAAAGCAGTGGCCGGCGTCAAGGATGGCATGCGCGTGCGCGTGCGTGGCTCGATTCGTTTTGATACGTATCTCAATGAATACGTGCTGTTCATGGACAGCCTTGCGAAAAAGGAAATAAAGCAACGCGAAGATACAGCGGAAGTCAAGCGCGTCGAGCTCCATGCGCATACGACAATGAGCGCGATGGATGCCGTCGAATCGGTTGCGGACCTCATTCTGACGGCCGACCGCTGGGGCTGGCCTGCTGTTGCCATCACGGATCATGGCGTCGTGCAGGCATTCCCCGATGCGATGAAGGCACTCGGCAAATGCAAGAACGGGATCAAGGTCATCTATGGTATGGAAGGCTATCTCGTCGGCGAGGATTATGAGCAGAAGCGTGCGAACCACATCATCTTCCTCGCGAAGACGCCGAACGGCCTGCGCAATCTCTACCAGCTCGTTTCGCTTGCACATCTGCGCTTCTTCCACCGCCAGCCGCGTCTGCCGCGCGAAATCATCGAGGAATTCCGCGAAGGATTGCTCATTGGCTCGGCCTGCGAGGCGGGCGAGCTCATCCGCGCCATCGAGGAACATCAGACGGACGAGCAGCTCGAAAAAATCGCGTCGTTCTATGATTATCTTGAAATCCAGCCGATTCACAACAACGACTTCCTGAAGCGCAGTGACAATTTCCCGGATATCCAGACGGACGACGACCTGCGCGCCATCAATCTCAAGGTCGCAGCGCTCGCCAAGAAACTTGGCAAGATGCTCGTTGCGACCTGCGATGTCCATTTCCTCAATCCTGAGGACAGCATTTATCGCGCGATCCTCATGAAGGGCAAGGGCTTTGACGATGCCGAGCTGCAGCCGCCGCTCTACCTGCGCACGACGGAGGAGATGCTTGCGGAGTTTGACTATCTCGGCCCCGAGCTTGCCTATGAAGCTGTCGTGACGAATCCTCGGAAGATTGCTGAAAGCATTGAGCGATTCCTGCCACTTCCTGACGAAGACAAGCTGTATTCGCCGAAAATTCCCTTTGCGAATGAAGAGATCCGCGTCATGTCCTATCGTCGCGCGAAGTGTCTGTATGGTGAAAATCTGCCGAAAATCGTCGAAGACCGTCTCGAACAGGAGCTCAAGCCCATTATCGGTCATGGTTTTGCCGTTCTGTACCTGATTGCACAGCGTCTCGTGAAGAAGTCAAATGATGATGGCTACCTCGTCGGCTCACGTGGCTCCGTCGGCTCGTCGTTCATCGCAACGATGACGGGCATTACGGAGGTCAATCCGCTGCCACCGCATTGGCGCTGCCCGAACTGCCAGTACAGCAAGTTTATCACGGATGGCTCGTATGGCAGCGGTTACGATCTGCCGGACAAAACGTGCCCGGTCTGTGGCACGCCGCTCATCAAGGATGGCCATGACATCCCATTCGCGGTCTTCCTCGGTTTTGATGGCGACAAGGTGCCGGATATCGATCTGAACTTCTCGGGAACATACCAGCCTGTCGCACACAAGTATACGGAAATCCTCTTTGGCAAGGACAACGTCTATCGTGCGGGCTCGATCCAGACCGTCGCTGACAAGACGGCATTTGGTTATGTCAAGAAATTTTTCGAGGAAAAGGGCGTGCGCAAGCATGGCTCGTACATCGACCGTCTCGCGCATGGCTGCATGGGCGTCAAATCGACGACGGGCCAGCATCCGGCCGGCATTATGGTTGTGCCGCGCGACATGGATGTGCATTTCTTCACGCCGCTCCAGCACCCGGCGAACGATGTGAACTGCGGTACGATCACGACGCATTTCGACTATCATTCCATCAGCGGCCGCATGGTCAAGCTCGACATCCTCGGCCACGATGATCCGACGGTCATCAAAATGCTCGAAGACCTCACGCACCGCGACCCGAAGACGATTCCGTTTGACGACAAGGCGACGATGTCGATTTTCAATTCGACAGTGGCGCTTGGATTGACGCCGGAGGAACTCGGCGCGACGAGCGGCACGTTCGGCATTCCGGAATTCCGCACACCATTCACGCGTCAGATGATTGATGATACGCACCCGGACGTCTTTTCCGACCTCGTGCGCATTTCAGGCTTTTCGCATGGCACGGATGTCTGGCTCGGCAATGCGCAAGACCTTATTCGCGGCGGCCAGTGCACGATCAAGAACGCGATTTCGGCGCGCGACGACATCATGATGTACCTGATTCATCAGGGGATCGACCCATTGTTGTCGTTCAAGACCATGGAGAAAGTCCGCAAGGGCAAAGGGATTGCGCCTGACGTCGTTGAGACGCTGCGAAAGGGTGGCATTCCCGAGTGGTTCATCGAGTCGTGTCAGAAAATCAAATACTTGTTCCCGCGTGCGCATGCGACAGCCTACGTCATGATGGCGTTCCGCATCGCGTTCTGCAAAGTGCATTATCCGCTCGCGTATTATGCGGCGTATTTTTCGATTCGTGCTGCCGAGTTTGATGCGAACGTCATCTCGCGCGGCAAGGATTATGTTGGAAAGTGTATCGCCGACCTCGACCGTGCGGCAAAGGAGAAAGGCAAGCTCGACGCAAAGCAGAATGCGACACTCATCGTCCTGCAGCTCGCATGGGAGATGTACCTGCGTGGTTACAGTTGCGAGCACGTTGATCTTTACGAGAGCGACGCCGAGAAATTCATCATCCACGAGACCTCGCTGCTGCCGCCGATTGCCTCGCTCGCGGGCATGGGCCAGAAAGCGGCGGAGGCGATTGCCGAGGCGCGGCAGGACGGCGAGTTCACGTCCATTGAAAACCTGCGCCTGCGCACGGGCATCTCGAAGACGAACATCGAAATCCTGCGCGACCACGGCTGCCTCGACGGCATGAGCGAGAGCGACCAGATGGTGCTGTTCAGCTGACGCGGATTTGATGGAAATTTGTTGACATCGAGAGAACAAAGGAATAAGATGGTACGTAATCACGTAATTCGCGGTTGAAAGCATGTTCTAAAGATTTGAAGAGAGGTTTTTCTCATGAAACGTACTCAGAAACTCGCCATCCTCGGCCTCGGCCATGTCGGTTCCGCTGTGCTCACGCAGGCCGTCGCACTGCACCTCGCACCGGAAATCGTCTGCATCGATATTCGGGAGAAAGTCGCGCACGGCGAGGCACTCGATATGATGCACGCGCTCTCGACTGACCTCTATCCGGGCATGAACGTCCATTCTGGCAGCTGGGAAGACCTCAAGGACACGGATGTCATCATCTGCGCGGCGGGTCCGAGCATCATGCCGGGCGTGAGCCATGAGCGCCTGTCGCTCGCGCGCGAGAACACGAAGGTCATGCGCGAAATCATGGCAGAGGTCGTCAAGTACACGACGGATGCCATCTTCATCATGATCACGAATCCGCTCGACGTCACGACGTATGTCGCGGCGACGGAGTTCGGCTATCCGAAAGGCCATCTCTTTGGCACGGGCACGACGCTTGAGACGATGCGCTTCAAGTACATCATCGGCAAGCACTACCATGTCAATCCGGCCAGCGTGCAGGGATACATGCTCGGCGAGCATGGCAACAGCGCATTCCCGGCATGGAGCGTGCTGACGATCGGCGGCATCCCCATCGACCAGCTCGACGAATTCTATGAGCACGAAGGCCCGCTCGATTTCTCGGCTGTCGCTGACGAAGTCGTGCAGACGGCCTATGACGTGCTCGAGTCGAAGGGCTGGACGAACACGGGCATCGCGGTCGGCGCCTGCCGCCTCGCGCGCGCCGTGCTGAACGACGAGCATCTCGTGACGCCGGTCTCGATGCCATTCTCGGGCGAGTACGGCCTGACGGACGTCGCGCTGTCGCTGCCGAGCGTCATCGGCAAGAACGGCGTCGAGCGCCGCCTGCCGCTCCACATCTCGCCGAACGAGATCGAGCTCCTGAAAAAGAGCGCGGCGAGCGTGCAGGAAGTGTTGCGCGCGAATGGCATAATTAAGTAAAAATGCAGATCGTCGGTTCCACAACTGACAACAGAATACAACAAGCTGGGGGCAGCATCCATTGGGAGCTGCCCCCAGCTTGTTGTTGTGCGGATGCGTCACATGGGAGCATCCAGCCCAAGATTATACATTTTTGATGTCGATTTCTCCCCTCTAATTTACTCTATCATCATTTCCAAGAATCGCTATAATGAATCCCCTTTTGCTTCATATAGGGTTTCATTGCATTCCAGACGGCCATTGCTTCAGACTTGTCAGCCTCTTCCCATTTACCGTTAGTTCTGTTAAAAGTATAGGCGGCGAGAATATCATTGTCACTATTAAAACCATACATAAGCGGTCTTGCTAAGGAACCATCACTATCATGAATTAATTTTCCATCTACTGCATACGAAACACGACTGGGATAGCTTTTTTTGCTTATGGTATCTGATGACAGGTAATATGAAAAACCATAACTGCTGTAGCACCACACATCTTCGGCCGATGAAACACCGGGCATAGACAGCAGAAACATTCCGAGCACAGACACCATCAGAATCATTCTCTTCAGCAATTTAGTCTTAAGCATGAAGCTCCCTCCATTCTAAATATTTTAGCAATATTTCCTGTATGGTATATTCAACGCCGTATTGAATTTTCCTCCTTTCATTTCTGATTGATTCGGATGTGGCATGTTTTTCTAGTCAAAACAAAAACTGTTCCGGCAAGCGTATAAATTCATCGATTGCATTCGAAAAGTTATGGTCTGCGACAGGAACCGTGACCCGCTTGACATTTTCCTTTCGCAGGAAATCAATCAGCTCGGCGTATGCATAGGATGGATCATGTTCTCCGAAGATCATCGTCACCTCCTGTTTTGGTGGCATTTTCATCAAACCGGCTCTCGATTTATGCCAATTGATCGTGATTGGCAGATTCAGGAGCAGCCACTTCTGGACGAACGGGTAGCGATAGCCATACATCGCGCCATACTGACCGCCTTTTGACACGCCGAAATAAAAAATGGGAATCCCGACATTTTGAGAAGATAGGTAATCAGAAGCCACGAACATGGTAATGGACATATTTTCTTCGGGGGCAAGTTCCAACGGGTTGTTGCTGACCATTACCGAAAATTTGTGGTGTTCCGTAATACGGGAGGCGAGTGTGAGGTACTTGTTTTCACGTCCGTAAATCGTGCCTCCGCTACCGGTTTTCACGATTAACAAGCCATTTGCTCCTTCCATCAAGCCAAAATTAACTCCATGAAAAGATAAAAAGGCATCATATTCCATCGGCGCCACCTCCCAGTCATTCGGCTTTTCGTATCTTGATGATAGCACAAGACAGCGGACAAAGATGGGATTGGTTATGTGCTAAAATAAAATGACAGAAATAGAGAAGGAAGGAACGGGATTTATGTCAAAAACCATAGTACAGATTAGTTCAGGGCACGGCCCCGCCGAGTGCAGGCGCGGCGTTTGGCTGCTAGCTCGGGCACTTTTGCAGGAGTTCCCAGAGCTGGTTTTGCGAGAAGAACACAAAGGACGGAAGCCGCGCACGGCTAGTTCCGTGACACTGGCTGGCACTGGGGATTATGAGCAGTTGTCAGGAACGGTGGAATGGGTGGCGAAAAGCCCATTTCGTCCACATCACAAACGGCGCAACTGGTTCTTGAACGTGACGATACTCGAGGAGATGCAGCCGATTTTTGATGCGCCGGATTACAAGATTGCTTATTTCCATTGTGGCGGCAACGGCGGGCAGAATGTCAACAAGGTGGAGACTGGCGTGCGCTTGACGCATGTTCCGACGGGGCTCATAGTAACGGCGACGGAAGAACGCACGCAGCAATTGAACCGTCAGTTGGCGATGGAAAAAATCAAGGCGTTACTGACGCAAGACGAAAAAGTGCGGAAGCAGCAACAGAGAACGCGGCTCTGGCAGAACCATCAACAGTTGGAACGTGGGAATCCCGTCCGCGTTTATGAAGGGGAAACATTCCAACGGATGAAATGAGAAAGGATTCATTATGCTGACTGTCAAAGGAACACACAACGAGGCCGTCGTATTCACCGACCGCCTCGACTCATCCGCCGAAGGGCTATTGAAAGCGGCCTGCAATGCCGAGTATCTGGCGGACTGCAAAATCCGCATCATGCCGGATGTACATGCAGGCAAAGGGTGCACGATCGGAACGACGATGACCATCCATGACAAGGTCGTGCCGAACATGGTCGGCGTCGACATCGGCTGCGGCATGGAGACGGTGAAGCTCAAAGAAAAGCGTCTCGATTTCACGAAGCTCGACAGCGTGATCCGAAAGTTCATCCCGTTTGGCCGCGAGATTTGTGCCGAAGGCAAGGAGCATTCGTTCGCACAGGACATCGACCTTACGCAGCTGCGTTGCGACAAGCACGGCGTGGAGCGTGCGTACCGCAGCATCGGGACGCTTGGCGGCGGAAATCATTTCATCGAGGTGGACAAGGACGACGAGGGAAATCTTTATCTTGTCATCCATTCCGGCAGCCGGCTCGAGGTCGCGAATTTTTATCAGGACGCGGGCTACAAGAACTTTGTCGGTGCGAACAAGGCGGCCGTTCGTGCGCAGGCGATTTCGCATGACATGGCGTATGTGTCTGGGACGCTGTTCGATGATTACATCCACGACATGAAGCTCACGCAGCAGTTTGCTGTTCTGAACCGCAAGGCAATGGTGCAGGTGATCCTGAAGAAGATGAAGCTCACGCCGGTCGAATCCTTCACGACAATCCATAACTACATCGACACGGACGCGATGATCCTCCGCAAAGGCGCCGTCTCCGCGCGCAAGGGTGAACCGCTGTTGATTCCCATCAACATGCGTGACGGCAGCCTGCTCTGTGTTGGCAAAGGCAACGACGACTGGAACCAGTCCGCGCCGCACGGCGCCGGCCGCCTCATGAGCCGAAAGGAGGCACGCAATACAATTCCGATGAAAGATTACAAAGCGGCGATGGAGGGCATCTTCACGACGTGCGTCAGCAAGGACACGATCGACGAAGCGCCGATGGCATACAAGTCTATGGAGGACATCGTGAAATACATCGAGCCGACAGCTGACATCGTGAAAATCGTGAAACCAGTGTATAATTTCAAGGCGGAAGAGTGAACTTGGCCAGTTCGCGGAAACAGCCAATCCGAAATGTTGGTTGTTTTCATAACAATCGGCGGGGATTTGCATCATTTGATGCGAATTTCCGCCAATTGCTTTTTTGTATTTCCAATGTCAATAGATTTCCATGAAAATCCGCGTCAGGTGAACAGCACCATCTGATCGTTTTCGCTCATGCCATCGAGGCATCCGCGGTCGCGCAGG
>OMZR01000126.1:0-4709 GCA_900315575.1 uncultured Veillonellaceae bacterium | reverse complement strand
AGGACTAAGATATCCTGCTACGAGATGCCCGTGCGCAGGCGCAAATTATAGATTGACGTGAACTCTCCGTCTTGCCGCGCGTTGACAATCGCGTTCGCCGCTTTCTTCCCAATTCCAGTGAGTGAGGTGATTGGCGGCAACAAGGATTTTTCGTGGATGATGAACTTTTCAGCATCGCTCTTGTAGATATTCACGTGCTTACAGCTGTAGCCGCGCAAATACATCTCCCACGCAAGTTGCAAAACGATGAGCATATCATTCTGATTTTTTCCAAGCCAACCGTTCTCATTCGACGGCCGTTTGAGTCTCTGGATACTCCTGTGCACGTATTCTTTGCCACGTGCGACGACATTTGCGTCGAATGCTTTGGCGTGAACGGAGAAATACGCTGCATAAAACTCGAGCGGATAATGCACTTTGCAGAACGCGATGCGGAACGCCATCATGGCTAACTCCGTCGCATATGCACGCGGGAACAGGTACTTGATCTTCTGACACGACGCGATGAACCACGCTGGAATGCCTCCCGCCTGCAGTCTCTCGACGACATCGGGCACAATGCCGCGACCCTTTCGGACGGTTTCCATCGTTTGGAACGACAGCAGCGGGTCGATATCCTGATGGATCAAGTACATCATGATGTCGTCACGTGTGGAGATTGCATTCTTGATTGTACATTGACCGTTGCGTATGAGGTCTTGCGCGTTGCCGAGCCAAACGTCCGTGCCGTGCGTAAAGCCAGAGATGCGCACAAGATCAGAGAACACGTTCGGATGCGTATCTTTGAGCATCTGACGAGTGAACGGCGTGCGGAACTCTGGGATGCCAAACGTTCCGCTCGTCGCGCCGAGCTCGTCTGGGCTCACGCCGAGCGCCTTCGTCGAGTTAAAGAGAGACATCGTCTCCTTGTCATCGAACGGAATCGTCTGCAGATCGCGATGCGTGAGATCTTCGAGCATCTTGATGAGGGTCAGATCATCGTTGCCGAGGAGGTCGAGCTTGACAAGACAGCTACTGATGGAATGGTAATCAAAATGCGTCGTGATTGTGCTGCAGTTCATGTTGTTTGGCGGATGCTGAAGCGGCGTGAAGGAATGCACATCCATGTCGCGTGGTACGATCATCATGCCGGTCGGATGCTGGCCCGTTGTCAATTTGACGCCTATGCAGCCTTGAGCTAGGCGGTTGATGTACGCTTCCTGTTTGTACACGCGTTTTTTCTTAAAAAATTTCTTAACGTAGCCAAGCGCCGTATGGTACGCGATGGTTTCGACTGTGCCCGCGTAATAAACATTTTCTTTGCCCAAAAGAGTTTCCATATACTTATGCACGACGGGCAGATACGTGTTGGAGAAGTCCAAGTCGATATCAGGTGTTTTTTCGCCATCATAGCCGAGAAACACGGAAAATGGAATGTCGTGTCCGTCCTTGACGAGCAGCGTACCACAGACTGGGCAAACATTGTCTGGCAAATCGTAACCACAGCCATACGAACCATCCGTGATGAAATCGCTGTACCTGCAACGCGGGCAGCGCCAATGCGGCGGCAGCGGATTGATCTCCGTGATACCCATCATCGCAGCGATGAAAGACGAGCCGACGGAACCACGCGAGCTGGCGAGGTAGCCATCGTCGTTTGATTTTTTCACGAGGCGCTGTGCGATAAGATAGAGCCCAGAGCTCCCGTGGCTGATGATATTTTTCAGTTCTTGCTCAAGACGGTCTTCGATGATTTTCGGTAGGGTTTCGCCGTAGAGAGCTTTCGCGCGATGGTAGGACATCGTGCGGACTTCTTCATCCGCACCGGGAATTTTCGGCAAATAAAGATCATCTGGGATGGGCTTGAAACGCTCGATGCTTTCGGCAATCTTGCGCGGATTCGTCACGACGGACTCATAGGCGAGCCCCGGGCCGAGGTAGTCAAATTCCGCAAGCATCTCCTCTGTCGTGCGCAGGTAGAACGGCGGTTGGTACTCAGCATCGTCAAATTCCTTGCCCTTCAAGATGATTGCGCGGTAAATACTGTCCTCGGGATTGATAAAATGGACATCGCACGTCGCAACGAGCGGTTTGCTGAGTTTCTTTGCGAGGGTTGCGACCTTGAGGTTTATGTCGCGCAGGTCGTCGTCCGTCTGGATGTCGGGGAACATGTCGCTGCGCTTCAAGAAATCATTGTTGTGAATTGGCTGGATTTCGAGATAATCATAGAACGCGGCGATCTTTTCCAATTGCTCGTCCGTCTGATGCTCCTCGATGGCGCGAATAAGTTCACCAGCTTCACAGGCCGAGCCGATAATAAGTCCGTCACGGAATTTCTTGATGAGAGCTCGCGGCAGGCGCGGTTGACGATGGAAAAACTGCAGGTGTGAGAGTGTGACGAGCTGGTAAAGATTGCGCAGGCCAGTCGGATTTTTTGCGAGCAGAATGATATGATTCACATGTTTCTGCTTGTAGTCATCGCCGACAAGATAGCCTTCCATGCCATAGATGACTTTGATGTTGTTTTTGCATTTGCCAAGCGCTTTCATCGCGTCCGGGAACGCCTGCACAACACCGTGATCCGTGATAGCGATGGCCGGCCACCCCCAGCGGTCAGCCGTGAGCACTAGGTCTTCGACAGAATCGACGGCGTCCATCGCGCTCATCGTCGTATGGGCATGGAGTTCGACGCGCTTCTCCTTCGCCGTATCTTCACGCTGTTTGACCTTGCCTTGCGGGTTCCATCTTTTCAAAACAATCGCTCCTCTCTTGCTCTTGCACGAAGAATTTCTTTGGCTGCTATCATAGCAGACGACTACGGACAACTATGGGACAGGTCACATGATAAAATCTCATCCATACAAGGATTCCTTTCACTCATGTAGAATCTTACAAGAGAAGAACAACAGGCAGGGAAACATCATGGCTGACACAAAAGCAAAATTCTACCACATCCTCGAAATCCTCTGGGACACGGACGAGGAACATCCGAAAACAGCGGCGCAAATCGGTGAGCTCTTGGATACGCGGTGGCATCGCGGCGGAGCGGAAGTCCATCTGCCGCGACATCAACATCCTGCGGGACGAGTGCGGTTTCGATATCACTCTTTCGGCAGACAACAAGGCAGGATTCTACCTTGCCAGCCGTCCGTTCGAGGACTGGGAATTGAAGTTCCTGATTGACGCTGTGCTGTCGTCCCGCGCGCTTTCGGAAAAGGATGCGTGTACGCTGGTGGACAAGCTGAAGCGTCTGGGAAGCAAGGCGAGCCGCGAACTGCTCGCCGCCATCACGCCGCTGCCGCCGAAGCCGGCGGCGGACAAACGTCTGGTGAAGTACGGCATCGACACCGTGCTCAAAGCCATCCGCGCAGATCGTCAGATTGCGTTTTCGTACCTCACGTTTGACGCTGAAAAGCAGCCGACGCCGCGCCGAAAAGAGGCATACCACGTCAGCCCTTACGCGCTCGTCCGCAAGGGCGATTTCTACTACCTCATTTGCAACTACAGCAAGTACGACAATTTGAGCTTCTATCGACTCGACCGCATGGGGCGCATCGAGATGCTTCCAGATACCAAACGGAAGCCGCTCCGCGATTTCGTTGGGACACACGAACGCACCGGCTTGAGCGATTTCGTTCACCATGCGCTCTATAGCTTCACCGGCGATGATGTGCAGCTGCGGCTGGAGGTTCCAGCCTACGAGATCAGCGACCTCATCGACACGTTCGGGAACGAAGTTACTATCAAGAAAACTGGCGAGGAATCCTGCGAGGCGCGCATCACCGTGCAGGATGGGCCGGGGCTCTATTTCTGGCTCTTACAACGCGCGGACAACGTGAAAGTGCTGTCACCGGCATCCGTCCGCAATCATCTCGTCGCGATGCTGAAAACGATGCTGGCACAGTACGAAGCGCCGACAGATGCGCCATCGAAACGCAAGGAGGCCGAACATGGATGACATCATCTTTCGACGGGCAACGCAAGGCGTGACCTCGCCGCAGACAGGTCTCATCGTGCCGGAAGACATTATGGTTTTCGACACGGAAACCACGGGGCTCTCCAAAGAACGAGACGACATCCTGCAATTTTCCGCCATTGACGGCGCTGGACACACGCTAATGAATCAGTTGTTTCATCCTGTCCGCCAGCGGTCGTGGCCGGAGGCCGAGCGCGTGAACCAAATCACGCCGCAGGACGTAGCGGATGCCCCGCTGCTGGAAGATATGGCAGACAACATCCTGCAACTCTTCCGCAGCGCGCGCTTGATCGTCGCCTACAACGTCCGCTTCGACTACAATATGCTACTGGGCAATCTCCCCCACCAGCGGCGCGAGCTTTGCCATATCTTCAAGCATTCCCATGCGCACCACGTATACGATGTCATGTGGCACTTCCCCGCTGTCTACGCCGAGACGCATCCAGCCGCCAGCCGCAGAAAGCCGCAAAAACTCGGCGCGTGCGCTGAATACTACGGCTACCAAGGTGGCCGACTGCACGACGCACTGGAAGATGCCAGAGCCGCGTTGCATTGCTTTTACCATGTCATAGAAGATGAAATCTTGAAAGGGGTTGCAAAAGAATGAGCGAAAATGAATACCAAGAGAAAATCAATGCCATAGATGCCCTGTTGGACAAATGGAAAAATAAGGCACCGAGCCCTGATGGGTACATCAATCACCCAACAAGTGTTTTCATTCGCGATGGCATCGTAAACGAAAAATCGGAAGAAT
>OMZR01000033.1 GCA_900315575.1 uncultured Veillonellaceae bacterium | reverse complement strand
AGATGCATTTCCACATCTTAGCGGATGTCCTCTTTTTTGACAACATGAATTATTCGTCTAAGCTATTCGAATCCCACAGGTTTTGTGATTGACCCAAAATAACACCGAACTCGGCAAGCAGCTCCAGAAAGTTTCGTCAGGCATGAAAATCAATGGTGCAGGTGACGGCGCATCGGAATATGCCATCTCCGAAATTACGGGCACGGTCAACGTGACGGCAGGGCAAAATATCGAGATCCGCCAGGCAGACCCGTCCACACCTCTCCAAGATGTCTACATCAATGGCCCCAAGGATGGCAATGCCAATATATGGATCAACGGGTTGAATATCGAAAATCTGCAAGATGCCTCCATCATCAAATTTTATGAAACGGGAAATCATTTGACGATTATGGGGGACAACACCATACAGTATCCGTCTACTACCACAAATTATAACTGTGCTGTTGTCAACGCGGGCAAAGGGTTGACACTGGAAGGAGCCGGAACATTAAATATCATAGATTCTGGAAGTGCAAGTTGCGCTGGCATTGGCACCGATGAGGACGATCATACCAGTCTCCCCAACATCACCATAAACAGCGGCACGTACAACATATCTGTCAGCATGGACGGCGCCGCGATTGGCACCAGCGTGAGATCAGACGTGGGCAATATCACAATCAACGGCGGAACGCTCAATCTGTCATCAGTTACCAGTGCAGGCATTGGAGGAACAGGCGACACCCTTAGGCCGGATATGACTTTAAACCGCCGCACCTCGACAGGAAATATCACTATAGGAAGAAATGCCGTCGTTACAGCACACAGCGAATGGTCAGCGGGCATCGGCAGCGGCTGTATGCACGGCTACACGAAGGGTATAAAGATCAGCAAATACGCTACTGTGAGTGCGACAAGCACGTACGGCGAGGGCATTGGAAGAGGTGTTTCGGGTACGGTCGGAAGCGTTGACCTCGCATAGGATGATTCGGATATGGACTATGATACAACGTGGTCTCTCGAAAGAGAGACGAATCCTCTTGCATTTGTGATTCATCATGGTACAAAGGCAAACCAAGCCACAAAAGTCTTTATCAACGATATGCAGCCGAGTGCGCTCGGGCTTGACGATGTAAAAGTCGTGACGCGCTATGCGGCTGTGACGTCGCTCAGCAAGCTTGACAGCGCAATCGACTACGCAACAAACGAAAATGCGCGTATGGGCGCGTATCAGACGCGACTCGACTTCACCATCGCAAATCTCACGACCTCGAGCGAAAATACGCAATCGAGCGAATCGACCATCCGCGACGCGGACATGGCGAAGGAAATGACAGCCTACACAAAGGCCAACGTCCTCGCCCAGTCCGCCCAGGCTATGCTTGCACAAGCGAATCAGAACGCATCGGGCGTGCTCGGGCTTCTGCAAGGATGATATAACAAAGACGAGCGGCTTCCCACTTCAGCAGGAAGCCGCTCGTCTTTTCATTCTGCTGGCACGTTATTTCTTCGCGCCGCCAAACCATTTCGCATAGATCTTGTCGTATTCGCCATTTTCCTTGAGCTTCTTGAGCGCCGCGTTGATCTTGTTCGCGAGCTCCGTGTTGTCCTTGGCAACAGCGATGCCGTAGTTCTCGGACGTGAGCTTCTCTTCGAGCTCCTTGACGCCCGTCTGGCCGCTCTTCGTGATGAAGTAGTCATTGACCGGGCGATCGTTGACGACAGCGTCCGCACCGCCAGACTTCAGCTCCATGAAGCAGTCGGCCGGCGTGTTGAATTCCTTGACCTCGACGCCATCAATCTTCTTGACTTCCTTCGCACTCGTCGTGCCGATCTGGACGGCGACCTTGTGACCCTTGAGCTCCTGGAAGCTCTTGATGTTCTGCTCATCCTCGCGGACGACCATCGTCAGGCCGGATTCATAATACGGATCGGAGAACGTGACGTTCTGCTTGCGCTCGTCGTTGATCGTCATGCCGGAGATCAGCACATCAACCGTCTTGGCCTGCAGTGCCGGGATCAGGCCGTCGAAGCCGATGTTCTGAATCTCGACCTCGGCGCCCATCTCCTTGCCGATCGCACGGATGAGATCCATGTCAAAGCCCTGATACTCGGCCTGGCCTTCATCCTGGAACTCGAATGGCGCAAAGTCAATGGCCGAGCCGACCTTGATGGTCTGCGCAGAAGACGAGCTCGCGCTCGACGACGAAGAAGACGACGACGTCGTCGCGGCCTGCTGTCCGCCACAGCCGGCCAGCGTCATGACCGACGCAACACAGAGCGCGCCGACGGTGAGAAGTTTCTTCCATTGAAACATAAGATCCCCGCTTTCTCTTGTACAAAGCATCTTCATTTACACAAAAGAGCCCACGGAATACATCCCGGGCTCCTTTGCTCATCTACAGGCACTATTATAGCACAAAAATGTTTTTGTGCAAGACATTGCGTTCATTATTTCGGACAATTTTTTCAGCGCGTCTTGCCATCGTCAAGCTGGATGTTCGTGATGATGCGGCCGAGGCGCAGGCCGGAGAAGAGGTTCCAGAACCACTTGAGGCAGACCGTGATGTTCGTGTGGGCGCCCGAGAGACGGAGCAGGTGGACAAACATCCATGCGACCCAGGCGAAGAACCCCTTCATCTTGAAGCTGCCATTCTGCACGACGGCGCGGCCGCGGCCGATCGTCGCCATCGTGCCGAGATCGTGGTACTCGAACTTTTCGAGCGCCTCGCCGCGCACAGCATGCATGATGTTGCGTGCACAGACGAGCGCGCCCTGCGTGGCAACCGGTGCGATCGTCGCGAGCGGGCGCTTCATGCCTTCGAGCTGGAAATGCGAGCAGTCGCCGATAGCGAAGACGCGCTCGCTGCCCTGCACGCGCAGGTTCTCGTCGACGAGGATGCGGCCGCCGCGGTCGACTTCGCCGCCGCACTCCGCGATGAACGGCACAGCCTTGACGCCGGCTGCCCAGATAACGGTCTTCGTCGGGATGACTTCGCCGCTCTTGAGCTTCAGATTGTTGCCGTCGTTGTCGACCACCTGCGTGTCGAGCAGGACTTCCACGCCCTTGCTGCGCAGCACGCGGACAACCTCGTCCTGCAAGTCCTGCGTCAGCATCGGCAGGACGTGCGGCGTCGCCTCGATGAGCTTGACGCTGACCTCGTTGAAATCGAGGTGATGGAACTCTTTCTTCTGGATGTCGACGAGCTCGGCAAGCGCGCCCGCTTCCTCGATGCCCGTCGGGCCGCCGCCGACGACGACGAACGTCAGCATGCGGCGGCGCTCCTCCTCGCTGTCCTCACGCTTGTTCGCGCGCTCGAACATGTGGAGCACATGGTTGCGGATGTGCAGCGCCTCCTGCAGCGTCTTCATGCCGTACGAATTGCGCTCGACGCTCTCCATGCCGAAGAAATTCGTCGTCGAACCGGCCGCGAGCACGAGATAGTCGTACGGAATCTCGCCGTGGTTCGTCAAGAGAACCCGGCGCGCCTGGTCGACGCCCTCGGCTTTCGCCATGAAGAACTCGACGTTCGGATAATTGCGGAAGAACGCGCGAACCGGATACGCGATCTCGTCCTCGGACAAAACGGCCGTCGAGACCTGATATAAGAGCGGCTGGAACAGCTGGAAGTTGTGGCGGTCAACGAGCGTGATCTCGACATTTTCTTTTCCGAGCGTCTTCGCGAGCTTGATGCCGCCGAATCCGGCACCGACGATGACGACATGTGGTTTCTTCTCTGGCATGACTAACATCCTCCCAAGCTTGGCTTTTCCTTTTACCCTTGCATCCCTGTTCGCTATCTGCGACCATTTTGTGCAATCCTTCACGTGCTTTTCTTCACGTGAAAGTTGTCACTTTCTTTGACAGAGCCTATCGTAACACATTTCCACAGAAATGCAAGCAAAAAGCACTACTTTCTCGAAAAGTAATTGTTTTATCTAGAGATTTTTGTCAACTCAGAGCGGAGTACGTGAAAAGAAAGACAAGTACGAGCGGCAAAATAGTTGCGTCTGCAACGCGAAAAACACATGCCTTGGCGCTAGTTTCCATTATCGTTTCAGACCGTAACCTCGATCTGATCCCCCTCGAAGCCGATAACGCAGCTTTCATAACAGCCGTCATTCACGAGAAACAATCATCCATTTTCCATCGACGCCGCCCTCTCGCGGATGGCGGTTCGCATTTCTTCCAAAAATACCGTCGCAGGCCGCATGAAGACCTGATGCTTTTTCCAGACGAGGTAGAGCCGCGCCTCGATGACGGGGTCGAAGGGACGGAAGCAGAGCTTGCTGCCTTTCGGCGTCGGGACGAGGTTTGCGAACGTCACGGCGCTGCCGAGGCCCTGCTCGACCATCATGGCGGGTGTCGTGATGAGGTTGAAACGGGCGACGACGTTCAGTTCCTCGACGGGACGGCCGAGCCAGCCATTCAGCACGTTGCCGTCAAGCTGCTGCCGCGCGCAGAGGAGCGGCTGATTCTCGATGTCTCCGGGCGTAATGGCGGGTTTTGTGGCGAGCGGGTTGTCCGCGCGCATCAAGAGGCCGAAATGGTCGTTCACCGGCAGTTGCAGATAGTCGTACTTCTTCATGTCAATGGGTTCGACGAGGACGGCGAAGTCCAGCAGGCCGCGGTCGAGGAGCTCCGTCATCTCGATCGTGCTGCCGCTCATGAGGTCGAACGTCACATGCGGCTGCTTGTCGCGCAACTGGCGGATGACGTCTGCGACGAAATGCATCGTATTCGTCTCCGCGCCGCCGAGATGCACCTCGCCGCTCGTCATGTCGTCAAACGCGGCGATCTCCTTCGCCGTGCGCTCTTCGAGGTCGACGATCTCCTGCGCACGGCGCTGCAAGAACAGCCCTTCCTCCGTCAGGTGCACCTTGCGGCTGCCGCGCTCGAAGAGCTTCTTGCCGAGCTGCTCCTCGAGATCGGCAAGCTGGCGCGACAAGTTCGACTGCGACGTCAGCATCCGCTCCGCCGCGCGCGTGATGTTCCCTTCCTGCGCGACGGCGAGAAAGTATTTCAAGATGCGGATTTCCATGGCAATGCCCCCCTTTCGCTTTGTTTTCACGATGCCGTCTTGTCCGCCCCTTCTCCCGGCCACGCCTGCAAGAAGTCCAAAAATTTTCCTGCCGCGCTGAAATGCGGCTTGAATTTCTTCCAGGCCAGCACCGAGGTCATGCGGAGCTCGGGCGCGAGCGGGCGGAAGACGAGATCGCCGCCCAAGAGGTTCACGGCGCCCTCGATGGTCAGGGCGCAGGCCGTGCCGGATTGCACGAACATGGCGGCGTGCGTCACGACATTGTACGTGCCGAAGATATCCAGTTGGGAGAAATCATATCCTAGCCAACTGGAAAGCTCTTTTTGCAGCGGCAGGCGCGCGGTCGTGATCAGAGGAAGTCTGGAAAGGTCTTGCGGCTGGATGACGTCCTGCGCGGCCAGCGGATGGTCGCGGCGCAGCAGCAGTCCCCAGCGCTCGCACTCTGGCAGGCGACGGTAATCGAATTTTGCAACATCCACAGGTTCGAGCAGCAGGCCGAAGTCCAGCAGTCCTTGGTTCAGCCGCTCGATGATGTGCTCGGCGCTGTTCGTGTAGAATTCGAACCGCACTTGCGGATAGCGTGCCCGGAAGGCCTGCATGACCGGTGGGAGGAACTGCGACGCAGAAAGACCGCCGCTGCCAATCGAGATCGTCCCGCAGACCTCGCCCTGATGCTGGAAATCCGACAGCGTCTTGTCAACCAAGGCCAGGATTTCCTCGGCATGATGCTTCAGCAGGATGCCGCCGTCCGTGAGTGTCAGCCGCCTGCCGCGCAAAAAAAGCTGCGTGCCGAGCTCCTCCTCGAGCTGGTGGATCTGCCGGGAAAGCGTCGGCTGCGTGATGTGCAGCACCTCGGCCGCCCGGGAGATATTCTCTTCCTGCGCGATCGTCAGGAAATATTGCAAGACGCGGATCTCCATGATGCGCTCCTTCCTCCAGAAAAACGGAATCCCTTCTTTTCATGATACTAGAATCCATGCCTTGAAAGCAATCTTGCAGTGCAAGAAAGATTGCCTTCAAGGCATATTTTTCTATAAAATGCAAGTATTTGCATAGAATGGCATTCTCCGCTATCATAAAGACAACCACAAAGCGGTGGCACTACAAAAACAACAAACAGCGAACCCAACAAACGATGATTGGAGGGATGCCTCATGAAAAAGGACAGGCGATGCGTATGAAACGCAGGGATTTTTTTGAAAGGGCTCGGTATGTTCAGTGCCCTCCTGCTGGCAGGAGGCGGAGCATTGGCAGAAGGGATGCGAACGGATATGCACGATGAAACGTCAATGGAAACGATCGGCGCGGACGGTTTTGGCAAAATGCTGATCGCCTACTACTCGCTGACCGGGCACACACGCGCAGCCGCGCAGAAGATTCAGGAACTCACGGGAGCCGATCTCATGGAGATTCATCCAAAAGACCCCTATCCGGTTTCTCATGACCCGTGCCTAAAACGGCAGATGCAGGAGATCGAGACGGATGCCCGCTGGATGGAGGGCTTGCGCGTGCGCGGCGATGTGAAAGAAATCCAGACGTGGCTGCAACAAGCCGCAAGAAAGGAGCGTGCTTGACATGAAGAAAATTTTCCGCATCCTCACGATGACGCTCGGGCTCATCGCCGCCATCGGATGCTTCACGGCCTGCGGACAGGAAACGGCGACCAAAGTCGAGCCCGCACCGGCCGCCGCGCCGAATGTGCAAACGCAAGCTCCCACAGCAGAAAGCGAGACGAATGATATGAAAAAAGATCCCCTCAACATCAAGATCACGGTCAACGGCCAGGTGCTGCACGCACGGCTGGAGGACAACGCGACGACGCGCGCCCTGGTGAAAAAGATGCCGATGACGCTCCCGATGAGCGACCTCTACGGCAGGGAGATGTGCTTCCGCTATGGTGCGGGCGCACTGCCGACCGACCAGCTGCGCTCCGACCGCTACGAGGTCGGCGACATCTGCTACTGGCCGCCGCGCGGCAGCCTCGTCATCCTCTACGCGCAGAACGGCGAGGAATTCGAGCGCCAGCAGATCGGCCACATCGACAGCGGCGTCGAGCTTTTTTCCCGGACGGGCGACGCCCAAGTGACATTTGAACAGGAAAACTCATAATTTCAACCGTATGGAGGCAAGAACCATGAACACAAAAAAACACACGCTGCTCCGCGCTCTTCTGCTCGGCACGCTCTTGACCGGCGCGGGCTTTGGCACGCTGCCGACGGCATCCGCCTCGTATGCCACGGATCACGCAAGCGAGGTGAAACAAGCTCCCCCGTTCCACGAGGAGAAGCTCCACATGACAAAAGAATGGGACAAGGTCTTCCCGCAGGACGAAGAGGTCGCGCATGAAAAGGTCACGTTCCACAACCGCTTTGGCATCACGCTAGCTGCGGATGTCTACAAGCCGAAAACGGCGACCAAAACTGCGAAGCTTGCGGCCATCGCCGTCGCCGGTCCATTCGGCGCGGTGAAAGAGCAGTCTTCCGGCCTGTATGCGCAGACGATGGCCAAGAACGGCTTCCTGACGATCGCCTTCGATCCCTCGTTCACCGGCGAAAGCGGCGGCAACGTCCGCGATGTGGCATCGCTTGACATCAACACGGAAGATTTCTCGGCAGCCGTCGATTATCTCTCGAATCGCGCGGATGTCGATCCCGAGCGCATCGGCCTGCTCGGCATCTGCGGATGGGGCGGCCTCGCCATCAATGACACGGCGATGGACACGCGCGTCAAAGCGACCGTTGCCTCGACGATGTACGACATGCACCGCTTCTCCGCGAACGGCTATTTTGACCAGAAGGACAGCGAGGAAGCGCGCTACGAGACAAAGAAAGCGCTGAACGAGCAGCGCACGATTGACTACCGGAACGGCACGTACGCGAAAGGCGCCGTCAACATCGATCCCGTGCCGGACGATGCGCCGCAGTTCGTCAAGGATTACCATGCGTACTATAAAGAAAAACGCGGCTATCATCCGCGCGCGGTCAATTCGACCGTCGGCTGGAACATGACATCGAAGCTCTCGCTCATGAACACGCCGATCCTCGCCTATGCGGACGAGATCCGCACGCCGGTGCTCGTCATCCACGGCGCGGACGCACACTCCCGTTATTTCGGCGAAGAAGCATACCAGAAACTGACGTCGGGCAAATACGCGGCGAACAAGGAACTCCTCATCGTCCCGGGCGCGCGCCACACCGATCTCTACGATACCGCGATGATTCCGTTTGACAAGATCACATCCTTCTTCCAGAAATATCTGAAATAACATCCGCTCCAGCAAAGGGCTGTTGCAGTTCGCGCTTCGCGAACCGCAACAGCTTTTTACTATGCCTGTGACTTTGTTTTCATGATACCACAATCCATGAATAAAATACATAGTTTCGTATCAAAATGAAATGTTGATAATACTGGCGGAAAGCTGGTATGATGAAGCCATCAAAAGAAAACGACAACGAAATCAAACAGGAGGAACCATCATGAACAGCTTCATCTACGATATCCCCACGAAAGTCTACTTCGGTGCCGGCCAGCTCGCGCACCTCGGCGAGGAACTCGCGAACTACGGCAAGAACGTCCTCGTCTGCTATGGCGGCGGCTCGATCAAGAAGAGCGGCCTCTACGAAAAGGTCATGGCGGAAATCCAGCGCACGGGTCTCACGGCGTTCGAGCTTTCCGGCATCGCGCCGAATCCGCGCGTGACGTCCGTGAACGAGGGCGCGGCCATCTGCAAGCGCGAGCACATCGACGTGATTCTCGCCGTCGGCGGCGGCTCCGTCATCGACTGTGCGAAATTCGTCAGCGTCGCAGCATTCTACGACGGCGACGCCTGGGACATCATGGAGCACAAATACAAGCCGACAAAGGCGCTGCCGATCCTCGACATCTCGACGATCTCAGCGACGGGCTCGGACATGGACGCCGGCGGCGTCATTTCGAACGAGGCGACGCAGGAAAAGATCGGCTTTTCCATTCCCGGCCTGCTGCAGCCAAAAGTCTCATTCCTCGACCCGACGCTGACATACAGCGTTGGAAGGCGCCAGACGGCCTGCGGCAGCGCCGACATCCTCTCGCACATCATCGAGACGTACTTCGTGCCGGAGGACGGCAGCATGTTCCTGCTCGACCGCTTCAAGGAAGGCCTGATGCAGACGGTCGTAAAATACGCGCCGGTCGCCATGGCGGAGCCCGAGAACTACGAGGCGCGCGCGAACCTGCAGTGGGCAGCGAGCTGGGCCATCAACGGCTTCACGAGCGCGCTCCAGAATGTGGCCTGGACGTGCCATCCCATCGAGCATGAGCTCTCGGCCATCTACGACATCACGCACGGCCTCGGCCTCGCGATCATCACGCCGAAATGGATGAAATACATCCTCGACGAAAAGACGGTCAGCCGCTTCTATGACTATGGCGTGCATCTCTTCGGCATCGACGGCACGCAGGCGCCGATGGAGGTCGCCAAGCAGGCCATCGCCGCAACGGAACGCTTCTTCTATGAGACGCTCGGCCTCGCGTCCACGCTTTCGGCCATCGGCATTGACGACAAGCATTTCGCCCTGATGGCGAAGCGCGCCTGCGGCGGCGACGTCCTGCCCGGCTTCCGCCCGCTCCACCAGGCAGATATCGAAAAAATCTTGCGGCTGTCGCTCTGAGGAGCTGTGAACGTTATGAAGAACAGCAAGCAGAACATGATGAAAATGCTTCCCGCATTGGCGGTCAGCCTGCTGATGGCGGGGATGTTTGCAGGGTGCGGTGGCGCGGATGTGGCGAAGGAAAGCGTTCCAGCATCCACGGTTTCCGCATCGGCGAAAGCGGAGGCAAACGAGAGCAACGCAAGCGATGTGCAGAAAGGAGCACCGATGGAAAAGCTGCAAACGACGACGTACGAAGTGAATGGCGTGCGTTTCAAAATGATCCTCGTCGAGGGCGGGACATTCCGCATGGGATCGGACGACCGGAACGTGGAATTCAGCGAGTCGCCAGCGCACAACGTGACGCTCACGAAAGATTACCTCATCGGCGAGACGGAAGTGACGCAGGCGCTCTGGAACGCCGTGACGGGCAAAGGCACGAGCAAGAGCACGCTGCCGCAGACGAGCGTGACGTGGGAGGACGCGCACGCCTTCGTCGACCGGCTGAACGAGATTGCGCACGCACAGGGCATCATCGCGCCGTCGCAGTCGTTCTGCCTCCCGACGGAAGCGCAGTGGGAATACGCGGCCAAAGGCGGCAACAAGAGCAAAGGCTATCGCTATTCTGGCAGCAACGACATCAACGACGTCGCCGTCACGCGCGAAAACTCCGGCAGCGACCATCCGAGCAACGTGAAGACAAAGCGCCCGAACGAGCTCGGCCTCTACGACATGAGCGGCAACGCCTACGAGTGGGTCGATGACTATGCAGGCAGCTACTCCGCCGAAGACCAGGTCGATCCGCAGAACACGACGCCGTCCGGCCGCTACGTCAAGCGCGGCGGCAGCAATTACCACCGCTTTGGCGATGAGAGCTACCTCTTCACGACGACGGGCCGCTACTTTTACGGCAGTACGGACTGGACGATCGGCTTCCGCCTCGCGCTCGTGAACAAATGAAACCGCGCCTTGGCAAGCCAGCCAGACTGCGATATAATAGAAAGAAATGATTGCGAGCCGGAGACGCGCGCCAAGGCGTGCCTCTGGCTCTTGTGATATTGGGAAAAGAGGCGATCATTATGAAAAAGATGAGCCGGCGCACGGCGCTGAAAGTGATGGGAGCCGGCATTCTCGGGCTCACAGGCATGGCGGCGTGGAATCGCGATCAGATCATCGCGTTTCTCGACCGCGATGCAGCGGCGCATGAAGCGGGTGATGACAGCGTCCAAGTGAAACGCCGCCTGTATCCCTCGAGCGGCACGGAGCTCAGCCTGCTCGGTTTCGGTGCCATGCGCCTGCCGACGCGCCACGGGGAAATCGACGAAGAACTCGCGCAGAAAATGGTGGACTATGCCTACCGCCACGGCGTGAACTACTACGACACGGCGTACATGTACCACGGCGGCGAATCCGAAGCGTTCCTCGGGCGCGCGCTCGCGATGTCGCTCGGCAAGAGTGCGGGCAGTGCGATTGACTGCACGTATTGTCGATACTGCGATCCCTGCCCCTATGGCGTCGACATCGCTGGCACGTTCCACGTCTACAACACGTGGGCGGAGCGCCTGCACCTCGGCGAAGGCGAGGAAGCGACGGCAAGCGACGGCGAGCGCACGGATTTCATCCGCCATTACCACAACGAGGTCGCGAAAAAGGCGCGCGCCGACATGTGCATCCATTGTGATGAATGCCTGCCGAAGTGCCCGCAGCACCTGCCGATCCCTGACCTCCTGGCGAAAATAAACCAGCTGGCCGGCGCTGCCGGCGGAAAGGAGGCATCCACATGAAGAAACACATCGCTGCTGGCTGGCGGTATGTTCGGTATGGGCGCATCGTGCTCGGCTGGATTGTCATGAGCACATTTTTGCTCGGCTTCCTCGGGGTCGTCAATGCCAGCGCGCTCGCACGCTGGCAGCTGCTCCCCGCACTGCTCGCGGGCAACGTGCTCGCAGTCATCGTCCTCGTGCTGCTGACACTTTGCTTTGGCCGTGTGTATTGCTCCGTCCTCTGCCCGCTCGGACTCTGGCAGGACTTTGTGAGCTACCTCGCCGAGCGGCGCAAAGGCGGACGGAGGCGCTATGCGTATCGCAAGGAATCATGGAAGCTCCGCTATGGCGTGCTCGCCGTGCTCGCATCCGGCCTGCTCGGCGGCGCGGCGGCCATCCCGCTGCTGCTCGACCCGTATACGATCTTCGGGCGGATCGCGACGCATCTTTTCGCCCCCGCCATACACAGCGGCGCGAACCAACTCATCCGCTGGCAGATCGCGTACGACGGGCCAGACCTTGGGCTCGCACATACGGACGTCGTCACGTTCGGCACGACAGCCGTCCTCGTCGCCACCGCATATCTCGTCGTCATCAGCGTCGTCGCATGGCGCCATGGACGTCTGTACTGCCAAGCGTTCTGCCCCGTCGGCACGCTGCTCGGCACGGTCAGCCGCCACGCCGTCCTGCAGCTTCACTTCGGCACGGACTGCATCTCGTGCGGCCTCTGCGCGAAAAGCTGTCCATCGTCCTGCATCGACGTCCCGCATCATCGCATTGACGCCAGCCGCTGCATCGACTGCTTCACCTGCGTCGCAACCTGCCCAAAAGGTGCACTTTCCTTTGGGCGTCCGCCCGTGGCTTCCGCAGCCACGCCGAAACGACATGACGGCAAAATCGCCTCGAATCCAACGAACGCCGCCCCCGACCTGACGCGGCGGCAGATGATTGCAGGCTCCGCCCTCGCCGCCCTCGCCGCAGCCGGCGCGCTCACGAAAGGCGCACGCGGCACGGCGCTCGCGGCTGCGCCCGAAAAAGTCGTACGCCCGCCCGGCGCGCTCTCGTATGCGGCCTTTTCTGAACGCTGCACGGGCTGCCACCTCTGCGTGGCCAGCTGCCCGCAAGGCATCCTCCGCCCGGCAAATCTCGAATACGGCCTCGGCGGCATCTTCCAGCCGCGCCTCGATTTCACAGACGGCTACTGCAATCCCTCGTGCACGCGCTGCAGCGACGTCTGCCCCGCCGGTGCCCTCACGCCCGTCGCGCCAGAGAAAAAGAAAACGCTGAAGATCGGCACGGCGCTCTACCGCCCCGACACCTGCGTCATCCTGACAGAAGGCCGCACCTGCGGCCACTGTGCCGAGGTCTGCCCGATCCATGCCATCGAGATGGCAGACGACGGCAACGGCCACCTGCTCCCGAAAGTCCATCACCGGCGCTGCATCGGCTGCGGCTCGTGCGAATACCACTGCCCCGCCCAGCCGAAAGCCATCCGTGTGACAGGCAAGGAAGAACAAACACCCGCCCGCACATGAAAAACGGTTGCACCAAAACACTCGGTGCAACCGTTTTCTATCTTTTTATGGATGCTTTCGCAAGAGGATGCCAGCATCATTTCAGACTGTAATCTCGATCTGATTCCCCTCGAAGCCGATGACGCAGCTCTCGTAGTAGCCGTCTCCCGTCGTGCGCGGGCCGTCGGCGACCGTGTAGCCGTCGTCTTTGAGCGTCTGCGTGAGACGATCGACCGTTTCCTTGTCGCCAACGGAAAACGACAGATGGATGAAGCCCGTGCGAGTCATCGTCTTTTCCGGATCTTCCATCTCCGGCTTGTTCATGAGTTCCAGCCGCGCGCCATCGTCAAACGTTAGGAAATACGAACGGAAGTGCTTTTTCGGATTGTGGTAGCCATCGTTGGCTTTCGCGCCGAAGTATTTCGTGAAGAATTCCTTCGCGCCTTCCAGATCATTGACATACATCGCGACATGCTCGATTTTCATTGTCTCAATCTCCTTTGAATTTCTGCATTTCAGGAAAGAACTCAGCCCGCATCGCGTTCCATCCTCTCGTCCTGCAGCTCATGCAGGTAGCCGAGCGACACGGCATCTTTGAGGCCGTAATATTTGATTGCCAGTGGCAGGTTCATGCCCGGCACGACGACAGCGCGCCCCGTGAGGCCCGTGCGGGCGAGGAGCAGGCGCGTCTCGTTGTACGCCGTGCTGCCGAACGCGTCGACGAGGATGACGAACGTCTCGGCGGGATCCTCCGCGAGCGCATCGGAAAGAATCTTCGCGAGCTTCCGCGTGCCGGCCGTGTGGTCGGGATGGCAGAAGTCGACAGCCGCCGTGTCCGGGCAATCGAAGTAGCCTGCGAGGGCTTCCTGAAGGGACGTGGCGAGATGTTCGTTCGCTGCAAAGATCATTTTCATGGTAGTTTCCTCCTCTTGTGCAAAGCACCTCTGCAGGGTGCCGTGCTTCTGCTGTTCTGTTATTCTTCACTCACGCTCGCGTCCGGACTTGTTTGCGTTTGCATTGCCTTTGTTGCTTGCAGTATAGAACAACATGCGAACAGTGGCAAGACAAAATTGTTGTTTTTCTGTTGCAAAAAGCAGGAAAATCGGCGATAATTTTTCTTGAGCAACAAAAATATGTTTTTCGAACAGCGAAAGCAACAATGATCAGACAATATCGGAGGAAAATATGAATACGAGAGAACGGCGGCGGGCGTTGCTCGCCGCGCTAGAACAGGACAAGCGCGTCGTCGTCGCGGAGCTCGCCGAGCGCTTCGACGTGACGACGATGACGGTGCGGCGCGACCTGCGGCGGCTCGCGGAGACGAACGTCGTGACGCTCGTGCATGGTGGCGCAATCTACAACGAAGGCGGCGCAACGCTGCCAACCGTCACGGCGCGCGCCCGCGTCATGCAGACGGCAAAGCTCCGTCTCGCGGAAGCCTGCGCCGCGCGCGTACAGGAGGGAAATGCCATCTACCTCGACACAGGTTCGACGTGCATGAGCATCGCGCAGGCGCTCGCAAACCGCAAGAACATCGCCGTCCTCACGCATTCTCTCGGCGTCATGAACATCTTGTCGAATGCGAGCGGCCTCCAGCTCTTCACGATGGCCGGGCAGTACGACGTAAAGCTCAAGGGGTTCTTTGGCGACCTCACGTGCCGCGACATCGACGGCTTCCGCATCGACGCCGCATTCCTCGGCACGTGCGCGCTCAGCCTCGACGGCGGCCTGATGTCGACGGACGCCATCGACCAATGCGTCAAGCGCAAGATCATCGAGACCGCACGCAAAAACATCGCCGTCGTCGACCACACGAAACTCTGCAAAGACGCCTTCCTCCGCGTCTGCGACATCAAAAAGCTCGACAGCATCATCACGGACAAGGAAGCCGACGCGAGCTTTGTCGCCAGCGCACGGAAGCTTGGCATCGAGGTTGTGCAGGTGTAACATGCACCATTCCGTCGCTCAAAAAATAGTTGACAATATGCAAATTGTGTACTATCATAAAGACAGTTGATTTAGGAGGTCTTCCCCATGAAAAAGAAATCCATGATCCTGTCTGCCCTGCTCGCGGCCAGCCTGCTCTGCTTCGGCGGAAATGCTGATGTCTCCGCTGCATCGGCGCATCACGACGAAGCCGAGCACGTCCACGCCACCCATGCCACCGCATCCGTCGACGGCGGCTGGACGGTGACGGAAGGACGCACGAAGCTCGACAAGCATGCCAAGAGCGTCTTCACGAAGGCTATAGATGGCCTCCTCGGCTGCGACTACGAGCCCGTCGCCCTGCTCGGCACGCAGGTCGTCGCCGGGACGAACTACTGCTTTCTCGCCCGCCTGACCCCCGTCGTGCCAGATGCCACGCCGTATTGGGGTCTCGTGTATGCCTATGAAGACTTGCAGGGCAATGTAAAGCTCACAAGCGTCAAAGACCTGCCGCTCGGCGAGTGACATGGCACATGCTCCAATCCCATAGCCACGGATAGAAACAGCCTGGCGCACCATGCGTCAGGCTATTTCTATCAAACCATATCAAAAAGATCATCCAGAGGAAACGGCATATGCTTTTTCATGAGATTGCCTCCCCCTTCTCTTTTCCGACCCGCGCACGGATGCGTTCGAGATACAGCCGCACGGCGGGCGAGAACGTCTGGTATTTCTTCGTGACGAGCACGGCCGGCACGCGGACGGGCGGATCCATGGGGCGGAACGCGAGATGGCGCGAGCCGTTCAGATCGACGAGACGGTCGAGGCAGAACACGAAGCACGTGCCCTGCTCGGCGAGATACGTCGCGTTGTACAGCAGGTTGTACGTGCAAAGGACGGATTTCCGGTCGCCGTGTTCCCAGATGGCGGGGAGCGACTCATGCTGTCCGTCAAACGCCTGCTGCGGCAGGGCGAGCGGCACGTCCTTGAGATCGTCGAATGTCACGGCTTTTTTCTGCGCCAACGGATGATCTTCCTTCATGAGCACGCCGAACTGGTCGGCATACGGCAGGTCGAGATAATCGTATTTTTCCATGCGCGGCGCGCCGAGCAGCAGGCCGATGTCGAGGATGCCCTTGTCCATGCGCTCGAGGATGCTCTCCGCGTTGCCGCTGTAGATGCGGAGGTGGATGTCTGGATGCTCGCGCTGGATCTCGCCATACACATCCATGAGCATCGCGACGGCCGGCGACTCACCAAAGCCGACATAGATGTCGCCTGCGATGACGTTGCCGCTCTGCTTGAGCGTCGTCTCCGTCTTTTCCATGAGCTGCATCATTTCCTGCGCCCGCGCGCGCAGATACACGCCCTCTTCCGTCAGCAACGTCTGCCGCTTGCCGCGCACGAAGAGCTGCACGCCGAGTTCCTCCTCGAGCTCCTTCATCTGCCGAGACAGTGTCGGCTGCGAGAGGAACAGTGACTCCGCCGCCCGCGTGATGCTCTGCTCGCGCGCGATGGCGAGGAAATATTTGAGCAGCCGCGTCTCAATCATATGCCTCTGTCCCTTCGTTGCTTGTTTTCTCCATTATATGGGGATTTTTCCATCGTTGCAAGATGGCAAAGACGGGACGCGCCTGCACACGCAAACAGAGCCGTTGCCCTTCCGCAATTTCCTGCGGATGACAACGGCTCTGTTTTTGTCTCTCCAAGAGATGTTATTTCAAGTTTTCTTCGAAGAACGACGTGATCTTGTCAAATGGAATCTTCTCGGTATCGTAGAGGTCGGTGTGGCTCGCACCCGGGACGATGAGGAGTTCTTTGTTCGCCGCGTATTTTCCAGACGTCAGCTTTTTGTATGCCGCCTCGCTGAAATAGCGCGAATGCGCGTTTTCGCCGTGGATGACGAGAACGGGCGTGCGAATCTCGTCGGCATACGCGAGGATCGGCGTGTTGATGAGTGAGAGCGCGGTGGTCTGATTCCAGCCGTCATTCGAGTTCACGGAGCGCGCATGGTAGCCGCGCTTCTCCTTGTAGTACGCGTGATAATCTTTGACGAACTGCGGCGCGTCCTCCGGCAGCGGGTCGATGACGCCGCCGGCTTTCTTGTACGTGCCGTTTTTGTAATCCGCCGTGCGCTGGTCGTTCAGCGCTTTCTTTGCCGCATAACGATCTTCCTCGCTGTCGTTCGCGTCAAAATAGCCGTTTGCGGAGACGCGATGCATGTCGTACATCGTCGTGGCGACCGTCGCCTTGACGCGCGTGTCCATCGCCGCATCGTTGATCGCGATGCCGCCCCAGCCGCAGATGCCGATGATGCCAATGCGATCCGCGTCGACATCCGCGCGGTTCGACAGATAATCGACCGCCGCCGAAAAATCTTCCGTGTTGATGTCAAGCGACGCCACGTCGCGGACATTGCCGCCGCTCTCGCCCGTGAACGACGGGTCGAACGCGAGCGTCAAAAAGCCGCGCTCCGCCATCGTCTGCGCATAGAGGCCGGACGACTGCTCCTTCACCGCGCCAAACGGACCCGAGACTGCGATGGCTGCAAGCTTCGCATCCTTTGCAGCATTCTTCGGCTTGTAGACATCCGCCGCGAGCGTGATGCCGTAGCGGTTGTGGAACGTGACTTTTTCATGCGAGACGTTCTTGCTTTCGGGAAATACCTTGTCCCATTTGTTTGTCATATCGAGCTTCTCCTCCTGAAATGGCGTCGCTGCCTGTGCCTGTGCGGTTCCAGCGGCTGCGGATGCCGTCGGCAGGCTGCCGAAATTCGTACCAACGGAGAGCGCCCCCAGCAGCAGGGCACTCAAGAGCATCGTTTTCTTCGTACGGAACGTTTTCATGACAATCGTCCTTTCTTCTCTCGTTGTGCTTTTCGATTTTCAAATGCTTCAAACCGCTGCCTGCAGTGCGCGGCCTTCCAGTTCCTCCGGCGTGAGTGCGCGGATGACCCGCGCCGGCACGCCGCCGACGATGGTATTCTCCGGCACGTCGCGCGTGACGACGGCACCGGCTGCGATGATGCTGCCGCTTCCGATCGTGACGCCCGCGACGACCGTCGCATTCGACCCGATCCAGACATCATCGCCGATGACGATGGGCGCGCTGTGGAGCGTCGCGCGCTCCTGCGGGCAGAAATCATGGTTGAGCGTCGCGAGCACGACATGATGGCCGATCAGCACGCGGCTGCCGATCGTGATGCCGCCCTGGTCTTGGAACGCACAACCCGCGTTGATGAAGACGTCCTCGCCGAACGTCGTGTTGCGCCCGCAATCCGTATGGAACGGCGGCATGACGCGCAGCGTCTTCGGCAGGGCTTTGCCCATCAGCTGCTCCATGAGCTGCTGCCGCTCGTCCATTGGATGATACGTATGGTTGAGCTCCATCAGCACGCGGAGCGCCGTCTCCGACATCGCCCCGCAAAACGGCAGAGCGCCGGACGCCATGTCAATCGACAGGCCACGCCGGATGCGGTCAAAAAACTGTGTTTCATTCATGGCTCTTTCCTCCATCGCTGCGGGTCCTGCGCCCGTTCGATGATCTCATTGTAGCGCATAGGCGGTCATCATGTCGAATACCTATCTCTTATCATGAGTCATACAGTACAAGCATGATTTCTTTTTCACGCTTCTTTGACTCTCGACGATTTTAACATAGGTGCAAGGCATGATAGCGGCAACACGATAAGTATTTGTTCTTTCTCTGCGTCCGTCTTACAATGAATCCATCAAGAAACCGCAACACAAACGAAAGGGGATTGCCTCATGGCTCTTCAAAATGAAACGAAACTCAACAATGGCGTCACGATGCCGCTGCAAGGCTACGGCGTGTTCCAGATCACGGACGAGGCGGTCTGCAAAGAGGGTGTGAAAGCGGCGCTCGCAGCGGGCGTCCGCCTCATCGACACGGCCGCGTGCTACGGCAACGAGCGCGCCGTCGGCACAGCGATCCGCGAGAGCGACGTTCCGCGCAAGGACATTTTCATTTCCTCGAAAGTCTGGATTCAGGACGCAGGCTATGAAAAGACGAAGGCTTCGTTCGCGAAGACGCTCGAAAACCTCGGCACGGACTACCTCGACCTCTACCTCATCCACATGCCGTACGGCGACTACCACGGCGCATGGCGCGCGATGGAAGAACTTTACAAAGCGGGCAAAATCCGTGCCATCGGTGTCTGCAACTTCCTGCCGGACCGCCTCTTAGACCTCATCCTCACACACGATGTCGTGCCGGCCGTGAACCAGATGGAGACGCATCCGTTCTGCCAGCAGAAAAAGCTCCGCAAAGTCATGGAATCCTACGGCATCCGCCTCATGGCCTGGGCGCCGTTCGCCGAGGGCCAGTGCGGCATTTTCACGGACCCGACGCTCGCGGACATCGGCGCACATTACAAAAAAACACCGGCGCAGGTCATCCTCCGCTGGCTCTTGCAGGAAAACATCATCGCCATCCCGAAATCCATCCATGAAGAACGCATCCGGCAGAACGCTGCGATCGGCGACTTTGCCCTCACGGCGGACGACCTCGCGAAAATCCACCACATGGATCGCTACAAGCCGCTGATCCTCGACATCGCCTCGATCGACGAAGTCCACCGCCTGCACGGCATCACGTTCGAGCAATAATCCACGGGAAAAGAAAGGACGGCTTTCATGATGCCCAGAAAATTTTCCAAACTCCGGCGTGCCCTGCTCCTCGGCTCGCTGCTCGTCGTTTCCCTCGTGCCTGGCGGCGCCTCCGCTGCCGCGCACGATGTCATTCCTGCGCCAGACAAGAGCCTGCCCGCCGGCGACCTCTCGCATGGCGCGGACAATTTTTACCAAAGCAAAAGCGTCGATGCCACCGCCATCTCGTTTTCCAATGCTTATGACATGAAAGTCGCGGGCAACCTCTTCGTACCGAAAACGCTCGACAAGACGCAAAAGCATCCTGCCATCGTCGTCGGCCACCCGATGGGCGCGGTCAAGGAGCAGAGCGCGAATCTCTACGCACAAAAAATGGCCGAACGCGGCTATGTCACCGTCTCGTTCGACCTTTCCTATTGGGGCGAAAGCGCGGGCACGCCGAAGAACAGCGTCGCGCCCGACGTCTACGCCGACGACTACAGCGCCGCCATCGACTACCTCTCCGCGCTGCCGTACGTCGATGGCGACCGCATCGGCGTCATCGGCATCTGCGCCGGCGGCGGCTTTGCCATCAGTGAGGCGAAGATCGACCCGCGCATGAAAGCCATTGCAACCGTCAGCATGGTTGACATGGGCTCCGCCATGCGCTCAATGATGACGAAAGAACAGCGCGACGGCCTGCTCGCAGCCACCGCCGCCGAGCGCACGGCAGAATCCCAAGGCGCGCCAAAGAAATACGTCGGTGGCACGCCGGACACCGCCGCCGAAGCGACGGATGCCATGTCGAAGGACTTCTATGATTTCTACCGCACGGCCCGCGGCTCGTACGGCGACCTGAAAGCCTCGCACACGACGCATCCGACGATGGTGACAAACGTGAAGTTCCTGAACTTCTATCCGTTCGAAGGCATCGAAACCATCGCCCCGCGCCCACTGCTCTTCATCGCCGGCACGGAAGCCGTCTCCCTCAGCTTCAGCCAGGCCGCCTACGAAAAAGCCGCTGAACCGAAAGAACTCTACCTCGTCAAAGGCGCCAACCACGTCGACCTTTACGACCGGACAGAGCTCATCCCATTTGAAAAACTCGCAGCGTTTTTCCAAAAGGCGCTTTCGTGAGCAGCACGTCACCTTCCAAATTTCAATGACGCCCCATCAAAAGGTGAATGGGAATGACCGTTTCGTAGCGCTCAAAATCTTTAGTATGGCAGGGTCAGGCTTCTTTCTCCTCAGCACCTCCGACCAGATGCAGGTATCAACCAGATATTTCGGCATGACGGTTCCTCTCTGCCTTGTAATCATACGTTTCATCAAAGTCCACAGTGCCAAAGGCATCGATCAAGCTTTCCACTTTGCGGCGTTGTATGAACTCTTTCAACGCCAAGGTGACCGTCGCCTTTTTCGTCTTCAAGCCACCAATCTCAACTGCCTGATTCAAAAGTCGATCGTCAAGAGCTAAATTCGTCGCCATGAAAAACGCCTCCCTGTATGTGTTCATCGATTGACGTCTCTGCCATTATATCACACATTACAATGTGTGAACAATATACAACAGCCGAGCCCCGCAATTTCAGTATTGCGGGGCTCGGCTGTTTTGGAAGCCTCAAGTATCACTCTGCATCTTGCGGCTTCAACAAGACATCCAATGCTTTCTTCTGGCTTTCGGAATCAGCTGCGGATGGCAGGACGTCTGGCTGACGGGCTTCGCCTGCCTGCTGGCGTTCACTTTTCTGGCTCAGCGCGCGGTTTGTCTTGTCATCCTGGGCAACACGTTCCTGCACTGCTTGCTGCATCAGAGCTTCTTCGTCCTTTCCTTGTTTTTGAATCGATTCTTTCTGATCACGAATCTCGACATTCAGAAAACGGATTTGACTTGCGACCTCGCCCAAATCTTCGTCCGTCAAGTTTCCTGTCTCCTGTTTTTTTTCTAGGCTCTGTCACAACAAATGGTTGATTTTTGACGAGAAATAGCGTATAATAATAGTAAGAAACAGTACCACCGAAGGAGGTAATTGGATATGCCTACTA
>OMZR01000014.1 GCA_900315575.1 uncultured Veillonellaceae bacterium | reverse complement strand
CAGTCGCGCTGGCAGAGCTCGAGGAGGACGCCATGCGATGCTTTCGGATGAACGAACGCGATCTTCGCACCGCCAGCACCCTTGCGCGGCTTCTCATCGATGAGGCGGACGCCTTTCTCTTTGAGGTCGGCGAGTGCCTGCTCGATGTTGTCAACGCGCAGTGCGATGTGCTGGATGCCGCCGCGACCGTTGTTCTTCTCGATGAACTTCGCAATCGGAGAAGCCGGCTCCGTCGCTGCGAGCAGCTCGATCTCGCTGCCGTTCGGCGTCGGGAAGAAGCCCGTCGTGACTTTCTGCTCTGCGACAGTCTCTTCGCCGTTCGCGGGGAGGCCGAGCGCGTCACTCCAGAAAGCACCGACTTCCTTGAGGTCCGTGACAGCGATGCCGATATGGTCGACTCCTAAAACCTTGAACATAGTTTGTTGCCTCCTAAGACTTGCTCCATGAGCATGTGCTCAGCGGAGCATCTCCTTCATGATGTCACCGACGACCGTGTACGGGTCGGTCTCGCGGGCCTTGATCTTTTCGACGTAGCCGTCGAGCCGCCCGTTGTCCACGATCTTCTCGGTGATATACTTTCCAATGTTGCTCGAGAGGATGTCGAGCATCTCATCTTTCGTGCGCTTTGTCCGGCGTTCGGCCAAGGTGCCATTTGCCTGGATGTACGCAAAGTGCTTCTCGATGTCAGCGATGAGCTCCTTGACACCGATGTTCTGGTTCGCGATGACCTTGTCAACGGGCGGGCGCCAGTAGCCGAGCGGGGTGTTCCCCGCGGCCGCGCTGCCGCCGACGGCCATGTGGTGGAACTGGTCCGCGAGCGCCTTCTGGGTGCTATTCTGCTGGACCGGCCCGTGGTCGTCGAGATCGAGCATCATGTTGATCTCGCGCACGAGCTTGTCCGCTCCATCATGGTCTGCCTTGTTGACGCAGAAGACATCGCCGATCTCGAGGATGCCGGCCTTGATGGCCTGGATGTCATCGCCCATGCCGGGGATGAGCACGACCATCGTGGTGTCGGCTGCCTTGACGATGTCGACTTCGGACTGGCCGACGCCGACGGTTTCGACGAAAATGACATCTTTTCCGAAGGCATCCATCGCCTTGACCGCATCGGCCGTCTTGTGCGAAAGTCCGCCAAGGCTGCCGCGCGTGCCCATGCTGCGGATGAAGACGCCTTCATCGAGCGTGAGGCCGTTCATGCGGATGCGGTCGCCGAGGATGGCGCCTCCCGTAAACGGGCTCGTCGGATCGACGGCGATGATGCCGACGGTCTTCCCCTGATTACGGTACTCGCGCGCGAGTTTGTCTGTGAGCGTGCTCTTGCCGGCTCCCGGAGGCCCAGTGACACCGAGAACGAACGCATGGCCCGTGCGTGGATAAAGCTTCTTCATGATCTCGGTCGCTTCATCATACTCGTTCTCGATGGCGGTAATGGCGCGGGAGAGGGCCAGGCGGTTGCCTTTGAGCACTTCTTCTGCAATATCCAAGTGTCGCCCTCCTTAGAAGATGTTATTTCGTTGATTTCGCTTGTCTGAAATCAGAGCTTCACATGCTCCTTGATGAACTTGACGACGTCCGTGGTCGGCGTGCCCGGCGTGAAGACTTCGGCAATGCCGGCTTCCTTGAGGGCAGGGATATCGGAGTCAGGGATGACGCCGCCGCCGATGATCAGGACATCATTCATGCCCTTCTCGCGGACGAGGTTGACGACTTTCGGGAACAGGTGGCCATGAGCACCGGAGAGGATGCTCATCGCGACGACATTGACATCTTCCTGCAGAGCTGCTTCTGCGATCTGCTCTGGCGTCTGGCGGAGGCCCGTGTAAATGACCTCGAAGCCTGCGTCGCGCAGTGCGCGCGCAACGACTTTCGCGCCGCGATCATGACCATCGAGACCCGGCTTTGCAACTAATACTCTGATCTTCTTCTCCATTTTGTATGTCCCTCCACAAAAATTACAGGTTCACGTGTGCCTCATACTCGCCAAAGACTTCGCGCATGACGCCGCAGATTTCGCCGAGCGTTGCATACGTCTTGACGGCCGCGAGGATATGCGGCATGAGGTTCTCGTTCTCGTCCTGGCAGGCTGCCTTGAGGTCCTTGAGTGCGGCCTCGACAGCGGCGTTGTCGCGCTTTGCCTTCATTTCATGCAGCTTGGCGACCTGGCGCTTGCCGACAGCCTCGTCGACCTTCAGGAGGTCTTTCGGCGGCTCCTCATTTTCCATCTGGAACTTGTTGACGCCGACGATGACGCGGGCACCAGACTCGACATCCATCTGCCACTTGTAAGCGGAATCCTGGATTTCCTTCTGGATGTAGCCCTTCTCGATGGCTGCGACAGCGCCGCCCATCTCGTCGATCTTGTGGATGTAGTCCCAGGCCTCAGCCTCGAGCTTGTTCGTCATAGCTTCGACATAGTAGGAGCCGGCGAGCGGATCGATGACATCAGCAAGGCCGCTCTCATAAGCGACGATCTGCTGCGTGCGGAGTGCGATCGTGACGGATTCCTGCGTCGGGAGGGCAAGAGCCTCGTCGCGGGAGTTCGTGTGGAGGGACTGCGTGCCGCCCATGACAGCTGCTGCCGTCTGGAGTGCGACGCGCACGATGTTGTTGTTCGGCTGCTGCGCCGTCAGCATGGAGCCTGCCGTCTGCGTATGGAAACGGAGCTTCATGGACTTGTCCTTCTCAGCGTGGAAGCGCTCTTTCATGACCTTCGCCCAGATGCGGCGGGATGCGCGGAACTTCGCAACCTCTTCGAGGACATTGTTGTGAGCGTTCCAGAAGAACGAGAGACGGCCAGCGAAATCATCGATATGCAGGCCGGCCTTGATGGCTGCCTCGCAGTATGCGATGCCGTCCGCGATCGTGAATGCGATTTCCTGTGCTGCCGTGGAACCAGCCTCGCGGATATGGTAGCCGGAGATGGAGATCGTGTTCCACTTCGGGACGTTCTTCGAGCAATACTCGAAGATGTTCGTGATGAGGCGCATGGACGGACGCGGTGGGAAGATGTACGTGCCGCGTGCTGCATACTCCTTGAGGATATCGTTCTGGATCGTGCCGCGGAGCTGGTCTGCAGAGACGCCCTGCTTCTCTGCCACTGCGATGTACATCGCGAGCAGGACGGAAGCCGGGGCATTGATCGTCATGGACGTGGAGACCTTGCCGAGGTCGATCTTGTCAAAGAGGACTTCCATGTCGGCGAGCGAGTCGATCGCGACGCCGACCTTGCCGACTTCGCCTTCGGAAATCGGATCATCGGAATCATAGCCGATCTGCGTCGGCAGATCGAATGCACACGAAAGGCCCGTCGCACCGTTTTCAATCAGCATGCGATAGCGCTTGTTCGACTCCTCTGCCGTGGAGAAGCCTGCATACATGCGCATCGTCCAGAAGCGGCCGCGATACATCGTCGGCTGGACGCCGCGCGTGTACGGGTAGACGCCCGGGAAGCTGATCTCGTCTGCGTAATCCGTGTCCTTGATGTCGAGCGGCGTGTAGAGGCGCTGCTCCGGCAGGTGGTCACGCTCCGGGAAACGTGCGATGGCTTTTTCTACGCTCGCCTGATATTTTGCGAGCTCTGCCTGGATTTTCTCGTGTTCCGTGCTCATATTGAGTTTTCCTCCTGGTTCAGTTCAGTTCTAGTTCTATATCTCTTTCAAGGGAAGAACCCTTGCACCTGGCTTATTTCTGCATCGTGCCAGTCTTGAGGAAGCGCTCATGGAACGAGAACGCCTCTTCGAGGATGTGCGGCGTATTGGCATGCTTCGTCGCTTCGTCAGCGCGATGATAGTAGTCGAGGAGCATCGGACGATAGTCTGGATGCGCGCAGTTGTTGATGATTTCGAGTGCGCGCTCATGCGGCGTCTTGCCGCGCAGATCCGCGATGCCCTGCTCCGTGATGATGATGTCGACATCGTGCTCCGTGTGGTCGATGTGCGAGCAGAACGGAACGACGGACGAGATCTTGCCATCTTTTGCCGTGGACGGCGTGTAGAAGATCGTGAGGTAGGCGTTGCGTGCGAAGTCGCCGCTGCCGCCGATGCCGTTCATCATCTTCGTGCCCGTGATGTGCGTCGAGTTGACGTTGCCGTAGATATCGCACTCGATGGCCGTATTCATGGCGATGACGCCGAGGCGGCGAACAACCTCCGGGTTGTTCGAAATCTCTTCCGGACGGATCAGCAGGTACTTCTTGTACTTCTGGACATCCGCGTAGAAGCGCTTCAGGCCTTCCGGCGACGGGGAGAACGCCGTGCCCGATGCAAAGCTCAGCTTGCCTGCATCGATGAGGTCGAGCATGCCGTCCTGGATGACTTCCGTGTAGACCGTGAGGTCTTTGAGGTCGGAATCGACGAAGCCCGCCATGACGGCATTCGCGACATTGCCGACGCCCGACTGCAGCGGCAGCAGGTTCTTCGGCATGCGGCCGGCCTTGATCTCGTCATCAAGGAACTTGAGCGTGAACTCGCTCATCTTCTTCGAATTCTCGTCAATCGGACGCAGGGAACGCGTGTGATCCGGGATGTCGCACGGAACGATGTAGAGGATCTTGTCCGGCGTGCACGGGATGTACGGCGTGCCGATACGGTCGCTGGCCTTCACGATGGGGATGGGCAGACGGTTTGGCGGATCGAGCGGGACGTAGACATCATGCATGCCTTCGAGGTCGAGCGGCTGGCTCGTGTTGACCTCGACGATGACTTTGTCCGCCTGCTGGACGAACGATGCGGCATTGCCGAGCGACGTCGTCGGGATCAGGTTGCCGTCCTCGTCGATGGCGCAAGCCTCGACGACCGCGACATCGATCTTGCCGAGATAGCCATAGCGTGCGAGCTGTGCCGACTCGGAAAGATGCAGGTCGAGGTAGTTGACGCTGCCGTCATTGATCTCGGAGCGCAGCGCCTTGTCCGTCTGATACGGCAGGCGCGTCTTGATGCCGTGGACTTCGGCAAGCGCCGTGTCGAGCTCGGGGCCGACCGAAGCACCCGTCCAGAGGTTGATCGTGAACGGATCCTTCTTCATGCGTTCGGCAAGCGCGAGCGGAACAGCTTTCGGGTATGCCGAGCTCGTGAAGCCGCTCATAGCGACATTCATGCCGGGTTTGAAGAAAGCAGCAGCTTCCTCTGCAGAAACAATCTTGCTCTGCAGGCCCTTGTTGCGAACACGGTCGAGAATATCAATCATCAGAAATCCCCCTTGTTCATACGCATGGGAAGCTATAACCAAAATAAATAGTTGCTATATGCTATAATTATGGTTTATGCTACGCCCATATCTCATTTATATCCCAATCAATAGAATATCACATACAGAAAAAGCCGTCAAGATTGCTCCGACGGCTTTTTGTCATATTTTCTCTTATTTTACGTCAATTTTTCAGAATCCGCCCGTTAACAAGCGGGCCTGCCCGCCTCACATGCGCGTGATGTGATACGACAGGCGCGAGAGGCCGATGGAAAGGTCCTCGTTGACGATGTGCATCGTCTCGGGCACCTGCATCTTGATCGGTGCAAAATTCCAGATCCCCTTGACGCCGGCCGCGACGAGCTTGTCGGCCACGTCCTGCGCGAACGCGGCCGGCACGGCAATGATGCCGATGTGGACGCCGCGCTCGCGCACGATGCGCGAGAGATCGTCGATGGCCTCGACCTTGACATGGTTCTGCACCGTGCCGATGACCTTCGGGTCCTGGTCGAACAGCGCGACGAGGTTGAAGCCGAGCGTCACGAAGTTCTGATAGTTCGCGAGCGCCGCGCCGAGATGGCCGATGCCGACGATCGCGATGTTCCAGTGATGGTCGAGCCCGAGAATCGAGCCGACGTTGCGCTTGAGCTCGTTGACGTAGTAGCCGACGCCCTTCTTGCCGAACTGGCCGAAAGACGCCAGGTCTTTCCTGATCTGCTCGGGCGTGATGCCGAGCCTGCGGCCAAGTTCTTCCGATGAGATGACATCGATGCCCTCGTCCTGCGCGAGCCGGAGCGTGCGGAAATAGAGCGGCAGGCGGTCGATCGTCGCTTTCGAGATGCCGCCGCGCTTTTGTTCTGCCATCAATCCTCCCCCTTTCCTTCTGCGCTTTCTGAGGTCTTGCCTGTGCTCTCCCCTGCCGTTTCCTGCTTCGCCATCAGCGAGAGCGCGGCCGCGAGAGCCGAGAGCATCCAGAGCAGCATCGACGACGGAATGTTGAAGAGCAGGTCATCCGTCAGGCCGTTCAGGGCGACCGTGACGAGCGCAAGCCCGATGCCGAGCGAGAGGCCGGCCGCAAGGCGGCGGCTGTCCCACGACATCATTTCAGAAATCCCGTCACCAAGCGTCCAATGATGCTCTTCCTTCGGTGCCAGGCTGTCCTGCACGGACTGCAGTTCCTGGTCGACGGCCTCGTCTTCCGAGAGATCCGTCGCCTTCGGCGTGCGGCTGGCCGCCTCCTCTGCCTCGATTTCCTCTGGCGTCTTGAAATGCGTGCGGAACGCTGTCCACATCGTGCCAAAGAAATACCAGAAGAACGCGAGCGCGCCGACGACGCCGATTTCGGCCATGTAGTTGAGGTACATGTTGTGCGCGTGGACGATGACGATCTCCTTGCCCGCCGCGCCCTGCATGTAGAAGTCGTAGAGCGGATAGACCATCCAGTACGCGCCCCAGCCGATGCCGAAGAACGGATGATCCTCGATCATCGCAATCGTGCTCTCCCAGAACGCGAAGCGCATCTCCGTCGACGTATCGACCGTCGTGAAGACGGACGTGATGCGTCCGAGGAGTGCCGGGTCAGCTGCGAAGATGCCGCAGACGACGACGATGCAGGCCACGAGCACGCGCCAGTCGCGCAGGATGCCATAGAGCACGAAGACGACGGCAATCGCGAGGCAGGCGCCGCGCGCATACGTCATGGCGAGGCAGGACGCGAGCGCGACCATCACGAGCGCGAGCGCGATGCGCTGGCCGCGCGCCTTCATCTTCACGAAGAGGCCGAGCGAAAGCGCGATGGCGATGTCAAGATAGCCCGCGAGGATGTTCGGATTCTCCCATGTCGAGAAGACGCGCTTCTTGAGCTCGGGAAACGCGTTGCCATCCACCCACTTCATCGCGCTCGTGTCAATACCGAATGCAAACTGGTACCAGCCATAGAGCACGACGCAGAGCGCCGAAAGTGCAAGGGCGCCGAGAAGGTCTTTGAAATCCTGCGCCGTGCGCACGTTCTGCCCGATGAAGAAATACATGAGCAGGTAGACGCCAACGAGGTTGTAGTAGTTGTAAAAGCTGAACGCCGGGTCAGGCGAGCCCGCGACGGACGCGAGGCCGAGCACGGCGAAGATCACGACGGGAATGTCGAACGGCAGGCGGCGGAATTTCATCTCGCGGTCGACGCGGAGCTTCCAAAGCGTCAGGAGCGCCCCGAGCACGACGACGATGGTCGCCGCGCCAGGAGAGAGCGCAAGCGTGAAGCCCTCGAGCACGAGCGCGATGCGGATGAGCCGGTTCAGCTGCCGCGTGCGGCGCTTCTTGCGGAGGTCGTCGAGCACGGCATCGGCGTGTTCGTCCTGCTCAGCTGGCATGGCGCTGCCTCCCTTCTGATGACCCTGACAGTTCTGCTTTTCCGAGCAGCACCTGCCGCAGACCGCCGATCAGATAGAGCGACCCTGCACAGACGAGCAGCCGCCGCCCGCCCGCGAGCTCCATGGCGCGCGCGAGCGCCGCGCGGTTGTCCTCGTAGTATTCGACTGTCTTTGCGTATGCACGAGCCTTTTCGGCGAGCACGGGCGCTTTTTCCGCGCGGTCGGACTGCGGCGGCGTCACGACGACGATGTCATCGGGGCGCACGAGGATCTTCAGCATTTCGTCGACGGCCTTGTCATGCAGGATGCCGAGCAGCAGTACGCGGGACGCCGTCGGGAAATAATCGTCGAGCCCGCGCCGCAGCACCGTCATGCCGGCCGGATTGTGCGCGCCGTCGATGACCGTGATCTGGTCGTCCGCCGCGCCGACGGCCGGCACTTCGAGCACTTCGAAGCGGCCGGGCCAGACGACGAGGCGCAGCGCCTCGTGAACGGTCTTCTCGTTGATGCGCTGGTCGCCATTGTGCAGCAGGTATGCCGCCATGATGGCGAGTCCCGCATTCTGCACCTGATGAGCCCCGAGCAGGTGGAGCGCGTAAAGGTCGCGGCTCACGCCCGCAATCGTCGAGGAAAAGAAGAATTTCTGGCCGCGCGGCGAAATCTCGCCGGCCTCGACCGAAAAATCCTCCCCTTCGACGAAGATGTCGGAACTGTGATTTTCCGCTGTCTCGCGGATGATGGCGAGCGGCATGCCCGTGGCCGCCGTCACGACGGGAATCCCGTCCTTGATGATGCCGGCCTTGTGATGCGCGACGCCCGCGAGCGTGCCTCCGCAGAGCTTCGCGTGCTCGAGCGCGACATTCGTGATGACGGAGACCTCCGGCGTGATGACATTCGTCGAATCGAGCAGGCCGCCGAGGCCGACCTCGATGACGGCGTATTCCACCTTTTTCTTTGCGAAATAATAGAACGCCGCCGCCGTCAATGCCTCGAACTGCGTCGGGCACTCGGCTCCCTCTGCCATCATCTCGTCGATCTTCTCGCGCACATCCGTCAGGCAGGCGGCAAAGTCCGCCTCGCTGATGGGCTGGCCGTCGATCTGCATGCGCTCGGTATACGAGACGAGATGCGGCGAGATGTAGAGCCCCGTGCGGATGGATGACTGCTGGAGGATCGTGGCGAGCATGGCCGAGACCGAGCCCTTGCCATTCGTGCCCGTCACATGGATCGTGCGATAGCGATCCTGCGGCGTGCCCAGGAGCTCGAGCAGGCGCTTGATTCGTGCGAGACCGAGCCGCACGCCGAAAACATTCAATCCATCGAGATAAGTCAGGGATTCCCGATAGTTCATGATTTCTCTGCCTCCATCACAGCTTCTTGAGGTCGGCGAGGCGCGCTTCGAGCGACTTCATCTTTTCTTCGTAGCCCGTGAGCTTCGTGCGCTCGCCCTCGACGACCTGCGCCGGCGCCTTCTTGAGGAAGCCCTCGTTGCTGAGCTTGCCGTTCAGCTTCTTGATTTCCTTGCCGAGCTTGTCCATTTCCTTCGTCAGGCGCGCCGTCTCCTTCTCGACGTCGATGAGGCCCTTGAGCGGCAGGTAGATTTCGACGCCGCCGACAACGCCCGCCATGGCATTCTCTGGCTTTTCTGCGCCGGCAGCGAGCAGCGTGACGGGCTCGGCCGCCGCGAGCGCGACGAGATAGCCCTTGTGCGATTCGAAGACGGGGCGCAGCGCTTCGTCCGTGAAGTTCAGGATGACTTCGCTCTTCTTGCCCGGCGCCGCGCCGACCTCGGCACGCAGGTTGCGGACGGTCTTGATGGTCTCCATGATGGCCGTCATCTGCGCCTCGATGTCGTCATTGATGCAGCCCTCGTCGCCCGTCGGCCACTTCGAAATCATGATGCTCTTGACGTTCTCGTCATGCGGCACTTTCTGCCAGATTTCCTCTGTGAGGAACGGCATGAACGGATGCAGCAGGCGCAACGTATGCTCGAGGACATACGACAGCACGTAGAGCGCCGTGTTCTTCGCGCGCGGGTTCTCCTTGTCGTAGAGGCGCGCTTTCGTGAGCTCGATGTACCAGTCGCAGAACTCGTTCCAGATGAACTCGTAAATCATGCGGCCGGCCTCGCCGAGCTCGAACTTCTCGAGGCTCTCCGTGACATCGCGGGCCGTGCGCGCATAGCGCGAGAGGATCCAGCGGTCGGCAAGCGTATAGTCGCTTTCCTCGGGCTGGAACGACTTGTCAAAGCCTTCGAGGTTCATGAGCATATAGCGCGATGCATTCCAGATCTTGTTCGCGAAGTTGCGCGCGCTCTCGACGCGCTCCCAATAGAAGCGCATGTCGTTGCCCGGCGTGTTGCCCGTGATCAGCATGAAGCGCAGCGTGTCCGCGCCATATTTCTCGATGACCTCGACCGGGTCGATGCCGTTGCCGAGCGACTTCGACATCTTGCGGCCCTGGCTGTCGCGCACGAGGCCGTGGATGAAGACGTGATGGAACGGGATGTCCCCGCCAAACGGCAGGCCCATCATGATCATGCGGGCGACCCAGAAGAAAATGATGTCGTAGCCCGTGACGAGCGTCGCCGTCGGGTAGAAATGCTCGAGCTCCGGCGTCTTGTCCGGCCAGCCGAATGTCTCAAACGGCCAGAGGCCCGAGCTGAACCATGTATCGAGCACGTCCTCGTCCTGATGGATGTGCTTGCTATGACAATGCGGGCACTCCGTCAAATCCGTGCGGCTGACGCTCGTCTCGCCGCAGTCATCGCAATACCAGGCCGGGATGCGGTGGCCCCACCAGAGCTGGCGCGAAATGCACCAGTCGCGGATGTTCTCGAGCCAGTTGATGTAGATTTTCGTGAAGCGCTCCGGCACGAACTGGATGCGGCCGTCCTTGACGGCCTCGATGGCCGGTTTTGCGAGCGATTCCATCTTGACGAACCACTGCTTCGAGACGAGCGGCTCAATCGTCGAATGGCAACGCGAGCAATGGCCGACAGCATGCTCATGGTCTTCGACCGAGACGAGTGCGCCCGTTTCCTCGAGCTCCTTGACGAGCGCCTTGCGGCATTCGTAGCGGTCCATGCCTTTGTATTTTCCTGCGCCCTCGAGCATCTTGCCCGTATTGCCGATGACCTTGATGGCCTCGAGATGATGGCGCTGCCCCATCTCGAAATCGTTCGGATCATGCGCTGGCGTGACCTTGACAGCGCCCGTGCCGAATTCCTTGTCGACATATTCGTCAGCGAAGAGCGGGATACGGCGGCCAACAATCGGCAGGATCAGCGTCTTGCCGACGAGATCCTTGTAACGCTCATCATCCGGATGCACGGCGACACCCGTGTCGCCGAACATCGTCTCAGGGCGCGTCGTCGCGATTTCGACGTACTTGCCCAGCTCGCCCTCGACTTCATAGCGGATGTGCCAGAGATGGCCCTGCTCCGTTACATGGTCGACCTCGATGTCCGAGATGGCCGTGTTGCATGACGGGCACCAGTTCGTGATGCGCGTGCCCTGATAAATCAGGCCCTGTTCATAGAGCGAGACAAACACTTCGCGCACGGCACGCGAGCAGCCTTCGTCCATCGTGAAGCGCTCGCGGTCCCAGTCGAGCGACGAGCCAAGCGAACGCAGCTGGAACATGATGCGGCTGCCGAACTTCTCTTTCCATTCCCAGACGCGCTCGAGGAACTTCTCGCGGCCGAGCTCGTAGCGGTTCGTGCCCTCTTTGCGGAGCGCGCCCTCGACCTTTGCCTGCGTCGCGATGCCCGCATGATCGCAGCCCGGGATCCAGACCGTGTTGTAGCCCTGCATGCGGTGATAGCGGATCAGGATGTCCTGCAGCGTGTTGTCGAGCGCATGGCCCATGTGCAGCTGGCCCGTGACATTTGGCGGCGGGATGACCATGCTGTACGGCTTCTTCGACTTGTCCACTTCTGCATGGAAGAACTTGTTGTCCTCCCAGAACTTATACCATTTCTTCTCAAACGACTGCGGGTCGTAGACCTTCGGGATGTTGTTCCCGAGATTTTCCTGCGCTTCCTCTGCCATCAAAAATCCTCCATTCACTATCAGTGCTTCCTACAAACAAAAAGCGCTTCCGTCCCGAAGGACGAAAGCGCCTGCTTCCGTGTTACCACCTAGCTTCTCCCACAGGGAATCCCCATGAGACTCATCATCCATAACGCCGATGACGCGTTTCCTGCTACTCCTCTTTCACAAGAAAAGCTCCGAAGCGACCTTCGCTGCCCTCTGCCGGAAACTTCCACCAGCCGTTTCCTCTCTCAGGGCATCCAAGCAGCTACTCCTCTTCTTCCTCGCCTTTGCCTGCGGATAATCTTATCATAAAGGAAACAAATTTACAAGATGTGCCTTCATTTTTCCTGCTGCACGGCGCGGATGTCATCGAAATAGAAATGCGAGTCCACTGTCTCGTCACCAACCGTGTTGCAGTAAATCGCAAAGTGCTGCACGGCCGAGCGGTCGAACGTACCGCCATTCTTGCCCTTGAACTGCGCGAACGGCAGCGTCACGAGCTGCGGCTGCGTCGTCTTCGCGAGGTTCGTCAGATCGACTTCGAAATCCTCGCCGTTCGAATTGAGCTGGCAGATGAGCTTCTGGCCGCGGCCGTCGGGCTTCAGCCAGAACTGCACGGCATCATACGATGACCAATCCGCGCCGCCAAGGCTCCTGACGATGCCGGCATAGCCGCCTTTATTGATGGTGTAATGGAAATCGAGCCCCGTCTCGCCGCCTGCGTGCGTCGCCGTGAGCAGCGGCTCGACCGTGCAGCCTGCGCCGCAGTTCGTCGAATACGCCGCTTTCAGCAGGCCGCCGTCGTCGTAATAGCTCTCGAAATCATCGACGAGCGCCGGATCTTTTGCTGGCTCCGGCATATTGAAGAGCACCATGACGCTGTCGGCCGTCTTACCATCGAGCGCCAGCTCGACCGTGCCGACCATCTGGCCCGCCGCCTGCAGCGCCGATGCCGGAATACTGCCCGTGACCACGCCGTCGCCAGCTGCCGTCGCAGGCAGCGTCGCGATGACCGTGCCGTCTTTGCGCTTCAGCAGAAATTCCGCCTTCTGATACTTTCCTGCCACACGGGCACGAACCGTCGTTGGAGAGAGGATGCGCGTTGCCGTGCCAGGAGATGTCAGATAGCCGTAGGTATCGGCCGCTGGCATGGTCTTGACCGCGATTTTCGAAACGTCCGGCATCTGCTTCGCGAAAACCGACTGCGGCTCGTTGTAGAAATCGATGAAGCTGTTCACCATCTCGTGGCCGCGCTTCGACGTCACGAGATACGGCTCGTCGAAATTTCCCTCGTTGAAGTTCGACCACGTCATGAAATATGCCATCTTGTGCGGCGCGACCGTCTTCAGCACTTCGCGGAACCAGTCGGGGCGCTGGTTGCCCGTCTTAGCCAGCGCGCCGCCGGTATTCCCGACGAGGATGCCCGCTTCCGTCACGGCCGCGAGCTTGTCATGTTGCTCCGCGAAATCATCAACGGCCGTCAGCGTCTTGTCAAAGCCGGCCATCCAGCTGTCGTCTTTCTGCGGGTCGCGATGATACATGTCGACGCCCGTGATGTCGATGAACGCATCGCCCGGATAGCGCGCGGCGTAATCGGCCGCATCGGCAATCGGGCCATTCGGCGAATAGGCATAGAGCAGGTTGTGCAGGCCTTTCTCGTCGCGCAGGTATTCGACCGTCGAGCGATAGAGGTTCTTGAACTCGCTCGGTGTGCAGTGCGCCGCGCCCCACCAGAACCAGCTGCCGTTGTTTTCATGGAACGGGCGGAAAATCACGGGTACATCCGCTGCCTGCATGCGGCTGAGGAAATCCGCCACGAGGTCGAGATAACCCGTATAGACATCGCGCAGGTCGCCGCCCGGCAGGATGCGCTGCACGACATCGCCCTCCGTATGATTTGGCGAATAGCCCGTGTAATCATACCGGCCATCCACCTTCGGACGCTGCGCCACCTCGGCAAAGTTCGGCATGTGGCAGCTCATCGTCAACACGGCACCTTCTTTGACAGCTGGCAGCACGAGCCGCGCGAGCTTCGCGCTGTACGTCTCGCCCGCCGCACGCTCCACGTCCGTGAGTTCGAGCTCCGCACCCGTCAGCGCGAGGCCATCAACGCCGACGATGGCCGCGTCATCGCGCACCATGTCGTACGTATCCGAATGGCCCGGCAGCTGACTGACCTTGCGGTGCACCTCGTTCTGGTGGCCGTAGGCGACGTTATCCGTCGCTGCGAGCGCGCGAAGCATCGCATACGTCTGCGCCGTTCGTGCCGTCGCATCCTTGTCCACGAGCGGCGCCACAGCAGGCAGCGGCAGAGTTTTCGCATCGAGTTTTGCCTGCGGCCGGACGCTCGTCTTGACATCGACATAGCCATCTGCAACCGCCGTATGATTCACACGCATGTGACCGAGATAGAGGTCGCCCGTATAATCCATGTTGCTGCCAACGATGCTGACCATGAAATACGAAAGTGGCGCTTTCACATCCGGCACCTGCACGGCGACATGCACGACATTCCAGCCCTTGCCCGCCTTCTTTGCCTGCGAAAGGTCGATGTCAGGTGCCACGTTGATGACTTCTTCATCCTTCGTGTCCTTCGCATAGACCTTCGTCTTGAACTGCCCGCCCGTCATGGCTGACGGCTGGTAATAAAGGTCATACGAAACGGTATTCGCGCCCGTGACATCGAGCGGCGTCTTGCCGTACTCGAGCTTGACTTCCGACCAGCCCGAATCCTTGTTCTCCGCATAGTTGACGCCGAGCTTCACCGTACCGCCATGCTCCTTCGAAGATTCGATGACCGGCTCGCCTTTGTAGTCCCACTTGCCGCCGTACTTCCAGCCATCCATGCCGTCGCGGAAATCCCAGCTCGCTTCCTTCGCCTGCGCCGCCGGCTGCGCCTTCGACGCAATCGCCTGCGCGACGAACGATTCCGGCACGAGCTGCGGCATCATCGCGGGCATGCCGAGCACCATGCCTGCCGAGAGCGTCAACGGGATTGCCTTGCGGAGCCATTTTGTCTTCATTTGATCATCATCCTTCGAAAAGTAATCTTGTTTCGAACTATATTATATGATTTCATCTGTATTTTGTCAATAAAAGATATATTATTTAATTTCTTAATTTTATATCTTTCTCGTTCTTGCGTGCCAGGAACCGGAATGATATGATGAAACAAAATGCCACGAACTCTCGAAAGGATGACCGCCATGAATCCCATGAACTTCCACCGCCGCTCCCGCCTGCTCGTGCGCGCAGCCGCGCTGTCGCTCGGGCTGCTCTGCCTCGCGCCCGCGGCCGATGCCGCCTTCATCCCTGCGACGTCGCCCGCCATCTCCTACTATGGCCGCTGGGATGTCCAGCGCACGAAGGAACTCTGCCGCGCCGGACAAGGTTCCGTCTATCTGCGCGCCCGCTTCACGGGCACGCGCCTCGCCGCCGACCTCACGAGCCCGAATGAATGGTGGCGCGTCTCGATTGATGGCAGCCCGTGGAGGCGCCTGCGCCCGCAGGGCCCCGGCACCGTGCTCGCAGAAAACCTTGCGCCCGGCACGCACAGCGTCACGCTCGTCCGCTCGACCGAAGCACGTTCCGGCATCAGCACGCTTCGCGGATTCACGATTGATGACGATGCGACTATGATGCCGGCCGAAGAACATCATCCGCGCGCCATCGAGTTTGTCGGCGACTCCATCGCGGCGGGCGCGAAGAACGATGGCGTGCAGGAAGGACGTCACTATCAGGGACAGGACTACTACGACGTCGAGGACGGCAACCAGTCGTTCGCGCCGCAGCTCGCGCGCATGCTCGATGCCGAGTTCAGCGTGATTGCGAAATCGGGCGAAGGCGTCCTGCACAACTACGCCGAGCCCTGGCCCGGCCATCAGGTGCATGCGTCCGACCATTATCCCTGGACGTTCTACTACGCGAAGCGCGGCCGCCACAATCTGAACTGGCAGCCGAAGGATTTTCCCGTCGATGCCGTCATCGTCGCGCTCGGCACGAATGACTTCACCGACCCGCACTGCCAGCCGACCGAAGAAGAATTCACGAACGCCTATGTGCATCTGCTCAAGACCATCCGCCATCTCAATCCCAAGACGCCGATCATCTGCACAGAGCCCGTCCCCTATGCCATCGGCCGCACGTCCGGCCCGTGGATTGCATCTGCCGTCGACCGCCTGCACATGAAGGGTGACGCCAATATCCACTACATCGCGCTCAACGATGATGGCCCGCTGCTCACGGATGATGATTATGCCTTCGATGGCACGCATCCGACACAGGCCGGCGCAAAAAAAATCGCGGCCTTCCTCAAAGGGAAAGTCGCGAAGATTCTCAGCTGGGAATAACGATAAAAATCAGCCGCTAATCGGCTGAAGCGTCCAGCCGCCGTCGCCCGTCAGATGAAGTTCCTCTTCATGCTGGGCAAAGAGCGTCGAGCGGTGGCCGACGCTGACGATGCTGAGGCCCGGCAGACGCTTTTTGAGCAGTTCGTACATCTCCTGCTCGCGCGGCTCGTCAAGCGCGCTCGTCGCCTCGTCGAGGAAGACCCACTGCGGCTTCACGAGCAGCACACGCGCAAACGCGAGGCGCTGCTGCTCGCCGAGCGAGAGGATGCGGCTCCAGTCGTCGATGCGGTCAAGGTCGCCGACGAGCCGTTCCAAACCGACATCGCGCAACGCTGCCGCGAGCTCCTCGTCCGTGCCCGCCACCGTCCGCGGATACGCGAGCGCACGCCGCAGGCTGCCGAGCGGCAGATACGGCCGCTGCGGCAAAAAGAGCGCACGACTCCCCTGCCCGATGGTCACCTGTCCGCTGCCATACGGCCAGATGCCCGCGAGCGTGCGCAGGAGCGTGCTCTTTCCCGCACCTGACGTGCCCGTCACGAGCACGCGGCTGCCCGCAGGCAGTGTCACCGTGCAGTCCTGCATGAGCTGGCGGCCATCCGGGAGCGCTACGTCGAGGCCAGAAAGTGCCAGCGCACTCTCGCCGCCTGCCGCGCTTTGCTCGTGCGCGACGCCGTCCTCAAGCGCCTGTGCCTGCTCCATGTGCTCCGTGAACGTCGAGAGACGGCGGATGACTGCCGCAAGCTGCGCGATGGTGTCATATGACTCGACGAAGTACGACAGCGCATCCTGCACGCGGCCGAACGCGCTGACCGTCTGCATGAGACCGCCGAGCGCCATCTCGCCGCCGAAATAGCGCGGCGCCGCGAGCACGAGCGGCACGATGATCGCGAGTTGCGCATAACCGTTGACATAGAAATTCAAAAGCTTTGTCTGACGCATAAGCTGCCAGTAATTCGAAATCACACGCGCAAAGCGCTCCTTGAAGCCGACGTTCTCGGCATCCTCGCCACGATAGAACGCCACGCTCTCGCTGTTCTCGCGCACGCGCATCATATTAAAACGGAAATCCGCCTCGTAGCGCTGCTGGTCAAAATTCAGCCCGATCAGACGCCGTCCGACGAGATGCGCGCCGACCGTACCGAGCACGGAATAGACAAGCGAGAACCAGAACATGTAGCCGTAGATGACGAACTCATGACTGCCGAGCGGCACCGTGAATGCACCCGAGAGATTCCAGAGCACGACGCCGAACGCGCCGAGCGTCGTCAGCTGCTTGAGGAATCCCAAAAGCAGTTGGAGCGTCAGCGAGACGAACTGGTTGATGTCCTCGCTGATACGCTGATCCGGGTTGTCCGTGTCGCTGCCGAGCACCTGCAGGCGGTAGTAGACCTGATGCTGCATCCAGCCTGCGAGATACCGGTCCGTCATCCACGTCCGCCAGCGGATCTGAAGCATCTGCCGCAGATAGATGGCATAGACCGCGATGATGATGTAGAGGAACGCGAGCGCTGTGAACTCGCCGACGAGCGGCCAGAAACTCCCCTGCGCATACTGCTGCAATGCATTATAAAACTCATTGTACCAGCTGTTGATGCGCACGAGCAGGTACACCGACGCAAAATTCAGCCCGATGACGAATGCCAGGAGTCCCCGCGCCCGCCATTTATGTTCCGAATTCCAGTACCCACGAAACAGATGCCAGAAGGTACGGAACGAACGCTTCTTCATGGAAAACACATCCTTTGATATCTGATTGCAATGAATGGTTTCATTATAGCCGTTTCTGCAAGGCGGTTCAAGCGCGGAATCTATTGCAATCGCTGGAAGTTTCCGATAGAATAGGAAACGTATCATTTGAAAGAAACATCAGGGAGGCAGCTCACAAACATGCTCAAATGCGAACACTGCGGCAAGACGATGGACGAAAAAGAAGCACTGCGCCACAAAACAGAAGACGGCCGTGAAGAGATCATCTGCAAGGCCTGTTTCAAGGAAATCACGGGTGTCGATTATGACACATTCGCATTCCGCCGCGAAAATGCAAAGCAGACACTCTTCGCTGTCGTCTTCTGCCTCGCCGCGACGATTTACGCCTTCGTCGAAAAAGGCCCGCTCTGGGGCGGACTCGGCATCGTGCTGACCGTACTGATCTATCTCTTCGCGAGCAAGGCGCGCTGAAATCATGGAGAAGGACGCAGGCACGCTGCTCAAAACATTCCTGATGCAGCAGAAGCGCAAGACCGTGACGCTCGATGCGATGCAGAAGGCTTGCTGCCGCATGGATTACGAGGTGTTCCGTGAAGCTGTCATGGCACTCAAACGCACAGCCGTCCTCGTCCCTGTCAAGGCCGGCGGCTATGATCACGGCGGGCTCGCGCGGAAATACACGATCCATCCTGGGCCGCTCTTTGCCAGGATGGCCGCCCGAATCCAGCAGGAAGCCATTGAGGACGCCATCTCCGGCACGCTCGACCTCTCGTGGTACATGAGCCATCCCTATGGCGCCTGGCAGCGCGACCGCACGGCCATCGAGGCGCTGAGCGACTACCTGCAGTCGCTCCCCTGCCCGCCAGAGGAGCTCCCGAAGACATCGCTCCAGCAGCGGTCGTATGACATCTTCGGCGACGAGAAGTTCCTGCTCAAGGACGGCAGCCTGCTCGCGCGCCTCGGCCTCACGCGCGAAGCGCTCGGTGTCGCACCGGAAGCTGACCCGCTCATGATGGCGTTCCATCCCATGTTCTCAATGATTCCATCCCAAAGCTACGACAATGCACACATTGTGTACCATCATCTTATCGTCGAAAACAAGGCACCGTGGATGGCGCTCGCCCCGCAGCTTTCAGGAACAGACCTGGCGGGCCTGATTCTCGGCTATGGCTGGAAGATTCTCGCGAACATCGACCAGCTGCCGATGCAGTGCGGCCTGCCGGACGGGTATCATGTCGTCTGGTATTTCGGTGACTTCGACTGGGAAGGACTGCGCATCTGGCACGAGCTCCGAGAAAAATGCAAGGAAATCCATGGCTCCTCCATCGAGCTGAAGCTGGCTGTGCCGTTTTACACGGCCTTCCTCTCTCATCCGGAATCACGCGGCAAGGAGCAGCAGGCACCCGCCCCCGAAGCACTCAAAGCGTTCCTCTACCGCATGCCTGTCCCGTTGCGCGGCCGGTTCCGCGGCCTGCTCGAGGCGGGCTGCTATTACCCGCAGGAAGCGCTATCGACAGAGGAGCTGCTTTCCTGCCTGAAAGAAACGCTGGCACCGAAGCGCCCAAAAAGGAGATTCTCCCATGGAACTTGAAAATTTCAGCGAGCGCATGAGCCGCATCCTGCTCTTCTCGCCGCTCTACCGCCTGCGCGGGCGCAAGCTCCGCCGCAAGGACGGCACGGAGACGACGGAGCTGGAGCTCGGGCTCATGACGCTCCTTTTCTTTTTCGAACACATGCTCGACGGCCGCAAGGACGCTGGCATCCGCGAACTCGCGGGTTTCTTGCAGGATGCGACGAACAGCCAGATCTCCGATGCATTCCAGGACTATGAGAAGCTTGCGCGCGACATCGTCGCGACGTTCCGCCCGACGACCGGCCGCCGCAATGCCGAGACGTTTTTCGACTGGTCAGCGAAGCAGGAGCGCACGGCCGAGTTTTCGTATCTCAAAGCCGACAAGGTCGATGTCTCGTCAAACGCACAGTACTACGTGCTCGACGAACAGGGCCTCGAGCTCGTTTTTGCAACGAAGGAATATTTCAACGAGTACCAGCTGTCCATCAACCAGCTCATCCTGCGCAAACAGCTCGAAAAAGGCCAGTTCACGCTCGCGTTGCGGCAGGTCGAGGAAATGCGCCTCGATGTCGAGACGCTGCACGGCCGCATCACGCGCATCCGCCGCGAAATCCACCGCAGCATCGTCTCGGAGGAAACACTTGCGCGCTACCGCAAGATCGTCGCCGACCTCAACGAGCGCCTCAAGAGCGAGGAAGACCAGTTCAAGGAACTCAAGGACTTCATTGGCGAGACGAAGCGCCGCATCCATGACAACATCGACCAGGATCCCGTGCAGAACGCGCTCGACAGCATCATGCTCGTCGAGCAGCGCCTCGACGCCGTGCACGGCAAGCACCGGCGGCTGCTGCAGCTCGGCATCGAGCTCGGCACATCAGCGCTCGCAGCTGCCGAAGAAGCGCTCTACTTCTCCGGCATTGATTCCTTCAACTTTGATGCCGATGTGACGAACCGCTTCTTCGCAACGCCGCTGCCGCTCACGGCCTCCCGCCGCCTCATCGAGCCGTTCCTGCCCGTCGCGAAACCCGCCATCTGGTCGCCCGTCGACATCTTCGCACCGCAGCGCCTCGAACGCTTCGAACGCGAAGGCCGGCAGGAGGAATTTCCCGAGGACGAAATCGTGTCCGAGAACGATGCGCTGGCAAAGGAGAACCTGCGCCAGCATTACCGTGCAATCGTAGACGACCTGCTCGCGCATCTCGCAGACGAAACGGAGACAACGCTCCAGTCTTTCATCGAGTCCGAAGAAGAGCGCCGCCCGGAGCTCCTGACGGAAAAGCAGTTCTACATCTTCTGGATGATCCTGCACCGCCACCGCACCGTGCTTTTTGACGACGACCATCTCGGCGAGGACTCGCCGTACCGCGAAATCGCTCTCCAGCATCCCGAACTCGCAGCCATCTCCATTGGCGACCTCCCTGGCCTCATCGAGCCGCCGGGCTTCACGATCAGCAATATGAACATCAAGGTGGAAATGAACCATGGACTATCCTGAGAAAACCGTCTTCCGCGCGTTCGACCTCTACAGCCATCTCGCGGCAAAGGGCAACGTGGCGAAAGCAGACTTTGCCGACCTCTACAGCGACGAAGACGTCCGCAGCCTCGCGCAGGGCTTTGCGGCGCGCGTCCAGTGCACGATCATCGACGATGCCGACGCCATTTATCTGATTCCGATTGCCACGGACTCGCCGTTCCACATGACGAACGAGCAGATCAAGAAGGACTTCCTGACGGCGAAGTCGCTGAACATGGACATCTACCTGATGTACCTCGCCATCATCGTCTTCGTCGGCTGCTTCTACGACAGCTATACAAGCTGGGAACCGCATGACTTCGTCACGCTCCAGAGCTGGCTTGAACACATGAATCAGCGCATCGACGCGCTCGCCTCGCGCAAGGAAGAGGAGCTGCGACAGGCCGAGACGGACTACAACGTCAACTGGGTCGCGCTCGTGCGCAAGTGGACAGATCTCGACAGCGTCAAGGAGACCGTCAAGAAACAGGACGCCCGCACGACGAGCCGCACCGGCTTCCTCATGATGACGAAGCGCTTTCTCGAGACGCAAGGCCTGCTGCACGACAACGGCGCGGGCGAATACAGCCTGACGGAAAAAGCGAAGACCATCTTCACAAACTACTACCTCGAAGAGCGCTACAACCGCAGCATCACGGACTTCCTCTATTCGCTCGACCATCCAACGAAAAATGGCGAAGCCGCTGCCGAACCATCTCCATCCCCTGCATCGCCCGAAAAGGAGGCCTGACCATGCCATCCATCAGCCGCATCCGCTTCACGAACGTCGTTTACGACGGCGGCAAGAAGCGCTATACCGACACGACATTCCAGTTCGACGGCTACAACGGCATTCTGCTGCTCGAAAATGGCGCGGGCAAGACCGTCTTCGTCCAGACGCTCATCCAGTCCGTGCTGCCACGCAAGACCGTCGCCCAGCGCAAGATCCAGGAGACGCTCTCCCTCAGCAACTCCATCGCTCACATCGCCGTCGAGTGGATTCTCGAGAACGACCCGCGCCGCTATGCGCTGACGGCCGTCTCGCTGTTCCTGAACAGCAAGGATCAGCTCGCCTCGCAGGAATTCGCCTATGAATACGGCCCGGATGACCGCGCGAGCATTGACAAGCTGCCGTTCGTCCGCAAGGAGGACGGCCATGACCGCCCGGCCACGAAGGAAGAAATGGCGACGTTTTTCCGCAGCCTTGCCGACAACAGCATGACGGCGCATTTCTTTTCTGAGAACGATTCGCTCCAGGCCTATGGCAAATACATCGAGGGGCATTTCCGCATCATCCCGGCCGAATGGAACAAAATCGCGGCCATCAACGAGACCGAAGGCGGCGTCGAAGCATTCTTCGAGAACTGCCGCACGAACGAAACGCTCGTCGACCGCCTGCTGGTTCCGACCGTCGAAGAGGGCATCGCCGACGAGAACGGCACGGAGAAAGAAGGCGGCAACGGCTTCGCCGAACTCTTCGAGAAGCAGCGCGACCACTTCCGCCAGCAGCGCGTGCTGCAGAAGCGCATCGAGGAAATGCGTGGCGTCATGGATCGCATGGAGGCCTACACAGCCGTGCAGAAAGACACGTTCGATATCGAAAATGAGCTGCGCGCCGCAAGCGGCAAGCTCAAGTGCCTTTATCAGAAAGCGACTGACGTCCTCGAAGCGCGCCGCACGACGCAGGGCGAACTCGCAGAGCAAGAGGCCGGGCTCGCCCGGCAGCAAAGCAGCGTCCAGCAGTCGCTCGAAGCCTGCGGCGTCGCCGAAGCCGAAGCCATCGCAGCGGAAAAAGAATCCACATTCGACAAAGCGCAGGCCGCCTGCGAAGAAGCCGAGACGCATCTCCGGGAAAGCGCTGCCCTGCTCCAGAGCCTCGTCCTCGCCCGCCTGCGGCAGGAACACGACGAAGCGCATCAGGCCGAAACGTCGGCAGCTGCCGCCCTCGCCGAAATCGACCAGGACGAAGAAGCGCAGGCACTCCGCGAAAAACTCGCCGAAAACAGCGCGTTCCTGCACCACGTCTTCGCTGCGCAGGAAGCGGCCTGCCAGGCACAGCGCGAAAAGCTCGAAACCCAGCGCCAGCATCTCGACGCAGCGCAGAAGGACGAAGCGGAAAACGAAGCCGCCATCCGCAAAGAAGCCGGCCGCCTCACGCGCGAGCTTGGCAAGACAGAATCCGCCATCCATGCCGTCATCGAGCGCATGGAGGCCATCGAGCAGGACATCTTCGACGACAGCCTGCAGTCCGATGCCGCAGCGCAGCGCGAAGCATGGCAACGCGCATACAGCCACATCAAAAACGCCATTGCCGACGACGAGAAAAATCTTGCATTCTATGAAGAGCAGAAGAAAAACCTGCAGAAGAAGCTCCCGGAAGAGCGCACCGCCCTCGCCCGCCTCTCAAAAGACATCGCGCAGATGGCCGTCGACCTCAGCGGCATTGACACGGAAGCGAAGAACCTGCTCGAAAAGCTCCGCCTCGTGCCCGAATGTGCGAACCTTGCAAATACGACGCTCGAACTCTACCAGCGTGCCTCGTTCCTGACCGATCAGCTTGGCGACAACTTCGTGCGCGAAGACGAGAAAAAGAAGAAGCTCGCCCTGCTCTGCCGACAGGCGCACCGCTTTGTCGACCAGTATGAAAAGGCCGCCGCATTTGCAGCCGATCCTGTTCTCGACGACCTGCTGGATACATGGCGCAATGATTTCCCGACGCTCGAAAGCGGTGCCGATGCCTACCGCGCCGCCGTCCGGAACGGCCGCGATGGCGAAGAACTGCGCCGCATCTATCCGTTCTGGGCCGCCTCCGTCATCACAGCCGAAGACGGCGCAACTGAGCTCCTGCGCCGCCTTGCCGCCAAGACCAGCCTTTTGACCGAGCCCGTCTTCGTACTGACAAGCGGCGAGCTCCGCAGCATCCTCACGGAAGGCAAAGCACCGAGCCTCGCCCGCTCCATCACGCCGGACTACTGGAACCACATGATGGACGACGATTTCCGCGCCTGGATTCAGGTGCTCAGCGAAGAAGCCGCCGAGCGCGACAAAGGCCTCGCCCAGCAGGAAGCCGCCTGCGCCGATCTGCGCACGCTGCGCGCCAGCCTCCTCAGCTTCTACCAGAAGCGGCCGTTTTCCGAATATCAGGAACTCATGACGAGCCACAAGGAAGCCGAAGCAAAGGCCGAACTCCTCGAGCGCTCCATCCGCGAAAGCGAGGCGACGATCGAACAGTGCCAGCAAAGCATCGGCAGCTACCAGAAACTGCTCTACAGCCACAAGGCGGAGCAGGATGACCTCGCGCACCGCCTCGCGCAGCTCGACGTCTACGAAAAACTGCAGGACGAGCACCGCAAGCACCTCAAGACGCAGGAAGAACTGCACCGAAAGGAACAGGAGCTGCAAGACCAGCTCGCAAAAGAAGCCGAAAAAAAAGCCCGCCTCGAAAGCGAGCTGCAAAACATCCTGACATCACTCGGCAGCCTGCGAAGCCATACGGCCGGAATCCGCCAGCGCCTCTACTACGACGACGTGCAAGCCGCGCCGCCGCAGGCAACGGACAAAAGCTATGCTGTCCTCGCTGACGAGCGCCGCCAGATTCTCGGCCGCATCGACGGCATCCAGGCGAACCGCGGCCGCATCGAGGAAAAACTCGCACAAGCCGCCAGAGACCAGAAGCGCCTCGCGGGCGAGATAGAGCGCCTGAAGGCAGAAGCGCGCGGCAGCGAGCTCGTGCTCGACGAAACGCTCACCTATCCGATGGACGGCGCCGAACAGGAAGAAAGTCTCCGCGCCCGGCGTCCCGTGCTCCAAAAAGAAGCAAAATCGCGCCAGAAAGAGCGCGACGCCGCCCGCCGCGCCTATGACAAGGCCATCGGCAACCTCGAAAGCGTCCGCAAGCGCTACATCGAGCAATACGGCGAAGAAATCCTCGCCATCGAAGGCGACCTCGCCGAAGCCCGCGCCCGCCTCGAGAAGCAGCAGGCATCCATTGCTGCCGCCCTCGCCGCCTGCCAATCCTCGAAAGACGCGAACCAGCGCCAGATCGACGTCCTCGCAGACACTCTCAACCGCCTCGACAAAGAAAACGTCACGCTTCAGTTCACCGTCGACCGCGTACGCGCCATCCTGCTGCCCGACGAATGGCAGACGGACGACAGCGATGTCTTCCGTCGCGCCGCGCCGCCGCTTCTTTCTGCAGCCCACGAAATCTACGACCGCTATGCCGTCCAGCGCGAAAAGAACCGCCAGGCCAAAGACAGCTTCATCACCTACTGCGAACAGCACATCCGCGAAGAGCGCCGCCGCCGCCACATCGTCGACGGCATCCGCAGCAAGGATGGCTATGAAGAATACGTCGAATGGCACGCCGTCATCCAGAAGACCATTCAGCAGAGCATCTCGCTCGCCGAAACCGAGCGGCAGGAGCATTTCTCCCATATCGAGCACATGGTCGAGCACATGACGCTCTACCTGCAGGAAATCGGGCGCGGCCTCAAGGAAATCGCCGCAAAGACCCGCATCCGCACGGAGAGCGGCACAAAGGACATCTACACCATCCATTTTGCCGAAAAGAAAGACTCTGAGATGCGCACAGCCATCCGCGGCTATCTCGGCTCGCTGACGGAGCGCCTCGACTCCGAAGTCTTCCTCGACGAAGACGGCCGCGAAGACAGCCGCAAGATCAAGGAAGAGCTCCAAAAGAAGCTCCGCACGCAACAGATTCTCGCGGCCACGCTCGGCAACCATGCCGTCAAAGTCAAATGCCGCAAGGCCACAAGCGTCGGCACGTTCTCCGAGCGCCCCTACGACTGGGAGGAATCGAACAAGTGGTCGGGCGGCGAAGTCTGGTGCAAGAACATGGCGCTGTTCCTCGGCTGCCTCAACTACCTCTCCGAAAAGCGCGCCCGCATCCCGCACACGAAATTCCACAATCGCATCGTCGTCGCCGACAATCCGTTCGGAAAAGCCTCGAGCGACCACGTTCTCGACCCGGTATTCTTTATCGCCGAGCAGCTCGGCTTCCAGATTCTCGCGCTGACGGCGCATGAAGACGGCAGCTTCGTGCGCAAATACTTCCCCGTCGTCTACAGCTGCCGCTTCGCCGAACTCGCGGGCGGCAAGGGAAAGAGCCTGCACCCCGAAAGGAAGATCCAGACCGCCTTCTTCGAGGAACACGATCCCGCCACGCTCGAGCGGCTCGAAAGCTACGAGGAAACAGGATTGTTTGGAGACTAAAAAATCGAGCCGGAAATTTTCCGGCTCGATTTTTTCCATTCACAACTTCTGCAAGAATGCCAGTGACCGCATGGGATGCCCGAGCAGCCGCTGCAAATAGCCAACCAACATCTCCTCGGCCGCAAGGAGATCTTTTTTTGCAATCATCAAAGGCTCCTGGCTCTGCCAGTCAAAGGTGAGCGCACGGGAAATAAAATGGCGCAGAGAGGCTGGATATGGAACTGCGCCCGGATCGTGGCAGTTCGTGCAGAGCGTTCCACCGGCATTTTCGAGAAAGAACGCCTCTTCCTCGCCTTCAAGCAGCCTGCCACAATGGACGCAACGCTCATAGCTGAGCTGCAGGCCCGTAAATTCCATGAGCTGGTACACGCCGAGCAGGGCGACGATGCGCGGATTGCGCGTTTCAAACGCCGAAAAGACCGCGCGCAGCAGGTCATAGACACGGGGCTCCGGCTGCTTTTCGGGCAGGAACTCGCTGACGCACTCGGCAACGAACGAGCCATAGGCCATCGCGACGATGTCCTCGCTGAGTTTCTTCGGGTGGTGCTGGATGCTCGCCGTGCGCACGGTGTCGAGGCGCTGTCCTTCCGTGAGACTCACATCGAGCTCATTGAAGAGCTGGAGTGCCGCCGCGAGCGCGCTTTTCGGACGGCGGCTGCCAAACGCCGCCGCCCGCACGCGCCCCTTTTCCGCCGTGAAGAGCTCGACGACCTTGTCGGCATCCCCCCAAGGGTGCACGCCGATGACGAGTGCATGCGCCGTATAGCGGGCCATCAGTGACGCTCCCCGGCAGCTGCCGTTTGCGATTTCTCGGCTTTATCCGCCGTTTCATCCCTCATGGCCTGCTCCTCGACGCACGCTTCGCGGCATTCCCTGGCACGCTCGATGGCGGACTCTGCGTCCTCTGCTTCGAGTTTCTGCGGCATGACAGCACCGGCTGTCAGCATGTACTGGAGCGCTGATTCGCTCGAAATATCGAGATAGATGACGTCGCTTTTTCTCACGAAAAGATTCGTGCCCGACGTCATGTTGAGGCTCCAAGGTACGAAGACGCAGACATAATCATCGCCAAGCTTTTCCTTGAGCGCCTCCGGCACGTCAGCCATGAGAAAGCCGAGCGCCTTGGACTGGTGGAACGGCACGAGCACGACGCGGTCGAACATGCTGTTCGATTCAAAGACGGCCGTCGAAAGGTGCTTGACGCTGTTGTAGATGAATTTGACGACCGGAATCTTGCCGACGAGTGCCTCGCCATAGCGGATGACGCGCCGCATGAACCAGTACGACGAAAGCCAGCCCGTGATGTAGATGACCGCGAGGAGCGTCAGGATGCCGAGTCCCGGAAAATAGAAAGGGAGGTGCCTGCCAAGCACCCCTTCCGTAAAATTGAGTGTTTCGCTCACCACGAAGAACGTGATGGCGATGGGAACGAGCAGGATGAGCCCGTTGATGAAGCGGCGCGTGATACGCTGCGAAATCTTACGATTCATTACCGAATCCGAACCCTTTCAATACGCTGTCGCGGTCACGCCAGTCCTTCTTGACCTTGACCCAGAGATCGAGGTAGCAACGGTTGCCAAGCAGCATTTCGATGTCTGCGCGCGCGAGCTTGCCGATTTCCTTGAGCATGGACCCCTTTGCACCGATGAGGATCCCCTTCTGCGAGTCACGCTCGACATAAATCGTCGCGCGGACATAGACGTCGCCATTCTCGCGCGTCTTCATCTCATCGACATCGACGGCGATGGCATGCGGCACCTCGTCGCGTGTGAGCTGCAGCGCCTTTTCGCGCACGAGCTCCGCGACAATCAGGCGCTCCGGCTGATCTGTCACCATGTCGTCAGGGTAATACTGCGGTCCTTCGGGCAGATATTTCTCGACCTCCTCGATCAGCGCATCGAGATTTTCTTCCTGTTTCGCCGAAATCGGCACGACGCCGGCGAACGGATATTTTTCCGCATAGTTCGAGATGATGGGCAGCACATCTTGCTTCTCGATGAGGTCGAGCTTGTTGACGACGAGGATGACGGGCTTTGCCGTCGCCTGCAGGCGCTCGAGGATATAATACTCGCCCGGCCCCATTTTTTCCGTCGCATCGACGACGAAGAAAATAGCATCGACTTCTTTGAGCGTCCCCTCGGCGGCCTTCACCATGTACTCGCCGAGCTTGTGCTTCGGCTTGTGGATGCCCGGCGTGTCGAGGAAAACAATCTGCGCCTCCGGCCGCGTCAGGATACAGAGGATGCGGTTGCGCGTCGTCTGCGGCTTGTCACTCATGATAGCGATCTTCTGCCCGATCAGGCTGTTGATCAGCGTCGACTTGCCGACATTCGGCCGCCCGATGACGGCGATAAAGCCCGACTTATGCGGCTGGTTCTGCTGTTTCTTTACGTTCTCTTTTTCCATTCTGTCCCTGCTTTCTATTGATATGCAAACTTCTGCCCTTCTCAGAGGGAAAATTCCTTAACGCTGCTTCGCGAACATCGATTCTTTCTTCGAGCGGCCAGGGGAGGCCTGCAAGAAACCCGTTAAGGAATCGTCCGTGGGTTTCGGCAGACCTCCACTGGCCGCGTCCGCGCACGAGCCTGCCTTCGCACTATTCTCTCGGAATCCCGAGCTTTTCCATCACAAACCGCTGCTCGGCCTCCATCTCAATGCGGTCTTCTTCCTCCATGTGGTCATATCCCAAAAGATGCAGCATCCCATGCACGGTCAGAAACGCAATCTCGCGCTTCACGCTGTGCCCGTAGTCGGCCGCCTGCTCCTTTGCCCGCTCGACAGAAATCACGAGATCGCCGAGCACATTGACATCCGGCCCGTCCTCGACATCCGGCTCCTCGCTCTCATTGAGTGCGAATGACAACACGTCTGTCGGCCGGTCGATGCCGCGATACTGCTTGTTGAGCGTATGGATGTATTCATTGTTTGTCAGCGTCACGCTGACCTCGCCGTTCTCGACGCCATAGAGCTCACCGACCTTTTCCGCCGCCGCGCGCACATTTTCCTCGATGTCCGTTGGGAATTCAAGTTCCTCCGGGAAATTGCTGATCATCACGTTCATTCGCTTGCCTCGTTTTCTGTCACACGTTCTCTCTGGCGGCTGCGCTCGCGATGTTCCTGCCAGCGCGCGGCTTTCGCCTTTTTCTGCTGCTCTTCATACGCGCCATACGCCTTGACGATGCGCGTCACGACATCATGGCGGATAACGTCGAGCGGCGCAAGGCGCACGATGCCGATGCCCTCGACGCCATCGAGGATCTCGCTCGCCTGCCGCAGTCCCGACGTCACGCCGCGCGGCAGATCGACCTGCCCGAGGTCGCCCGTCACGACCATTTTCGAGCCGAAACCGAGACGCGTCAAAAACATCTTCATCTGCTTATCCGTCGTGTTCTGCGCCTCGTCAAGGATGATGAACGCATCCTCGAGCGTGCGGCCGCGCATGTAGGCAAGCGGTGCAATCTCGATGATACCGCGCGCCATGAATTTCTGATACATGTCGAGCCCGAGGATGTCCTGCAGCGCATCATAGAGCGGGCGCAGATACGGATCAACCTTGTCCTGCAAGTCGCCGGGCAAAAAGCCGAGCCGCTCCCCCGCCTCGACCGCCGGGCGCGTCAAGATAATGCGCTGCACTTCCTTCGTACGCAGCGCTGCAACCGCCATGACAACCGCGAGATACGTCTTGCCCGTGCCGGCCGGGCCGATGCCGAACGTGATGCTGTTATGACGGATCGCATCGAGATAGACGCGCTGGCCGAGCGTCTTCGGCCGCACATGGCGCCCCTTCGACGTCACAAGGATCGTGTCCGAAAACAGTGTATGCAGTGCCTCGCCCTTGCCGTTCTTTTCGAGCTGGATGCCATAGCGCACCTCGTGCATCGTGATTGTCGTGCCCTGGCGGTAAAGATACTGCAGTTCCTCAAGCACATGTGCCGCCGCCGCCACGACCTCTGGTGCGCCGAGAATCTCCAGCCGGTCACCGCGGCTTACCATCTGGCAATTGAAATTCTCCTGAAATACGCGAAGAAACTCATCGCGGCTCCCAAGCAGGCTCACGGCCTCCTTCTGATCCTCGAAGTAAATCGTCTTTTCCATCGGCTCTGTTTTTTGCAAGAAAAGAATCCCTCCATCTTCTTGAACTTTTCCTCTTCTTGAATTTTTCCCTTCCATTTTACAACATGAAGAAAAGACTTTCAAGAATGGGGCATGCAGGTCACCACAGTCGGTTGCCTCCCGGTTGACGGTAAACTACAAAAGCGTTATAATGTTGACTATGAATTATTTCATCTTGAATTCCATCAGAAACGGGGCATTTTCATCATGAACCTTCGCGAACTCACGATTGACCAGCTTGTTGACAAGATCATTGCGGGCTACCGCATCAAGCGGTCAGACGATCTCTCATATTTCCTTGATGCCGACCTTGAGGAACTTCGGCGCGGTGCTGGCCGGCTGCAGTCGCATTTCTGCGGCAAGCATGTCGATTTTTGCACGATCATCAATGGCCGTTCCGGCCGTTGCGGCGAGAACTGCAAATACTGCGCGCAGGCTGCCTGCCATCATACGGGCATCGACGAATACGGCTTTTTGCCGAAAGAGGAAATCATTGCGAACGCGAAAGCGAATCAAGACGCGGGCGCGAACCGCTTCGCCATCGTGACGTCGGGCCGCGCACTTGTCGGAAAGGACTTCGACAAGGCCATCGATACGTACAAGGAAATGAAAAAGACGCTCACGATCGACCTCTGCGCATCGCATGGCCTGCTCTCGCGCGAGCAGCTCCACCGCCTGCACGAAGCCGGCGTCACGAGCTACCATCACAATATCGAGACGAGCCGCCGCTTCTTCCCCCAGATCTGCACGAGTCACACGTATGACGACCGCATCAGAACGATCAAGATGGCACAGGAGGAAGGTTTCTGCGTCTGCTCGGGCGGCATCATCGGCATGGGCGAAACATGGGAAGACCGCCTCGACATGGCGATTTCGCTGCAGGAGCTCGGCATCGAGTCCATCCCCATCAACGCGCTGATGCCGATCAAGGGCACGGGCATGGAAGGCCGCCCGCAGCTCCCGGCGGACGATATCCTGCGCACGATTGCATTCTTCCGCTTCATCAACCCGACGGCCAACATCCGCCTCGCGGCCGGCCGCAAGCTGCTGCCGCAGAACGGTGCGACGGCGTTCCAGACAGGCGCGTCGGCATCGATTACGGGCAACATGCTCACGACGTCGGGCACGACGATCAAAGAGGACATGCAGATGCTCAGGGAGCTCGGCCTCACGAACAGGGATGAGGATTGCGAAGTCTCGACTGGGACGTGCGGGGCGCACTAAAAAGTAAAATAAAAAAAATATAAAATATCTCAAACTTCGCAGGTGCAAAACACTCACAAAGCCTTGTAAAATCTAGATTCATGGCTAAATAAATAGCATGAGTCACACCAGTTTGGTATAATTAAGG
>OMZR01000136.1 GCA_900315575.1 uncultured Veillonellaceae bacterium | reverse complement strand
CACGGGCCGTCGCAAGTCGTTCTTGATTTCAACGAGCTCTTTTTTGAAAAGCGTGAAAAACCACGTCATGCGGCCACCTCCCCTGCTTCGATTTTCCGCAGGCTGCGCTTGCGGCGGAAATCAAAGATGACGGTCGCAAGCACGTAGCAGAAGATGCCCGCCCCAACCATAACTGCGCAGTTCGTGAAGAGCTCCGGGCAGTAGCCCGAAAGCGTGATGTCACGGAGCGCGATGCCCGCATACGTCATCGGCAGGAGCTTGCCGAACGCGGCGGCAACCGTGCTCATGTCAAACGGCGGCCACGACAGGCCGCTGTAGAGCACGCCCGGCATGATGTAGACCATCGGCGCCTGGAGCGAGAGCTCGCGCGATGGCACGCAGGCCGAAAACAGCAGCAGCACGCCCGAGACAAACGTCAGGAACGAGCCGCCGAGAAGTGCCGCATCCAGCCAGCTGCCACGCATCGGCACAGCAAAGACGTTCACGAGCACGAGCATCGAAGCCATAAATCCGACGAATGCCAAAATAGGATACGGCAGCGCCCCCGCGAGCGACAAGAGCCACGATGGGTATTCCCTGCCGCGCCGCAGGCCGAGGATTTCCGTCACGAGAAGCGGCGACAGCGTCACCATGACGCCGATCTGCAAGCCGTTCATCATGAGGCCGGCCAACATGAATGACGTGTAGCCATTCGCCGGGTCGCCCGTGATGCGCACGCCGAGACGCACGGGATAGGCCGCATTCATCGCTTCCGACGGCTTGAGGTTCACGCCCTCCAGAAGCTTCTGCCCGATGGCAACGGAGAGCGACCGCGAGATTTCCTGCGAGGCCGCAATGGCCGCATTGCCGAACATGTTGTTCGCCGAATTGACCATAAGCATATAGTCAGCGCCGCGGCCGAGCCGCACTTCCTTCGAGAAATTCTTTGGAATCTCAAGCGCCGCGCGCGCCCGCCCCTCCAGAATCTCGGCCTTCATTTCCTCTTCTGACGCGACATACGACACGACGCGGAAGCGGTCAGCATCGGCATATGCCTGCACGACCGTGCGGCTCAGGCTCGTCTGGTCTTCATCATAAACCGTCAGCGTAATGTCATTGACGACATCTGCATCATAAATCACGCCAAATAGTACCGTGAACATCAGCGGCGTACCGATCAACAGCGCCGCAAGCGGCACGCGCCCGTGGAACAGCGAACGAAAGCTGTCCCAGAATACTTCGAGGAATTTTTTTCCGAGCCCCATCACGCATCACCGTCCAGGCGGAACCTCATGCCCGGCCGGAGAACCGGGGAATCAATCTGGATCTTAACGTTGAAGCTCACGATGTCCGTTGCGTCACCGCGCTCGCTTGTCGCGCGCTGCGTCGCGAACTCCGCTTTCTTGCTGATGTCCGTGATCGTGCCCGTCACCTTCGTCTCGCCATCGCGCGCGACGAGCGTGATTTCATCGCCGACGGCAAAGCGCGAAAGCTGCGTCTCCGGGACTTTGATGTCCACCCAGTTGTCCGTCGGATCCTGCACGGCGACGAGCGGCGTGCCATTCGAAATCATTGAGCCTTCCTCGACGTACTTCTCCGTGATGACGCCGTCAAACGGTGCCTTGATTTCCGTCTCATCGAGCGAAACCTCGATCTGCTGGAGTGCGGCCTGTGCTTGCTCGAGCTTGCGCGCCGTCGCGGCTTCGTTCGCCTGGTTGACGGCTGTCTGGCCGAGGCCTGCCTGCGCCTGCGCGACGGCCGCGCCTGCCTGCTTGAACGTCGCCTGCGCGACTTCGTACTTCGTCGCATACTGGTCAAAGACCTGCTGCGCGACGGCGCCTTCTGCAACGAGTTCGGAGAAGCGGTTGTAATCTGCCTCGGCGAGCGCGAGGTCGGAACGCGCCTTGTTCTCGGCCGACTGCGCCTGCTCGAGCGCCGACGTCGTCGTGCCCGACTGCATCGTCGTCACGGCCGCTGCCTGCACCTGCTGTGCCTGGATGGCTTCGATGTTCGCTTCATATTGCGCTTTCTGCGCTTCGAGGTCGCGCTTGTCAATACGCGCGATGACCTGACCTTCCTTGACCTCGTCGCCTTCTTTGACAAGCAGCTCGACGACGCGGCCCGCGACCTTCGAATTCACGTCGATTTCCTTCGCATCGGCGCGGCCCCATTCCACATTCTTGTCCGTCTGAGCCTCTCCGCCGCAGCCGAAACTCGAAAGCGCGAGCAATAGCGCCAGACAGCTTGCTAACATCCTCTTCATGGAAATCCCTCCAGTTGAATATGTTCAAATCATAGGCAAAAGAAAGGCTCTGCCCTCTCACTCGCCAATCGGACGTGTCGCGAGCTCTTCGGCCACTTGCAGCCAGTCTTCTTCTCTGGCAGCAATCCGCTGAATCGTCTCCTGCGCTTTCTGTTCTGGCACATGATAGAGCATCATCAGCAGCTGGAGCAGCTGCGTCCGGCTCTTGGCGTAATCGTGCCCCGTCTCAAAATACAGCTCCGAGATGCAGGCATGCATCGCGCCCTTGAGCATGAGCGACCGCTGATAGTATTCCTCATCCGAAGCCTCATAGGGCGTGCCATCGAAGATATGATGCGCAAGCAGGACATATTGCGCGACCATGTGCTCGAAGACCTGCTTCGATTCATAGCCCTCCGTATAGACGTCACGGATGATCGGCGATTCCTCCATCACCTTGAGCTCCGATTCGCAGACCGCCGCATAGAGGTAGATGGGGGATTCTCCCGGGCACCGCTCCTTGATTTTTGCAATGCCATTCTGCACCATCTCGAGAATCAACGACTGGAAGATGTCTTCCTTGTTCTTGAAAATATAATAGATGCTGCCGATCAGCACGCCTGATTCCTCGACGATCATGCGGATCGTCGTGCGCTTGTAGCCATGCTTCACGAGCAGGCTTTTCGTGCTGTTCAGCACGCGCCGCCGCACGTCTTCGATATGCTGCGAAGAAAAATCTGTCTTCTTTCGCATGGGGAACGCCTCCTTTAACATGTTCAACTGTATTTTACACCAAAAAAAGAGGTACGTCAACGATGACGTACCAATTCAATGGGCGACAGGACCGTGACGCCCTGGCTGTTTGTGAAGAAGTCAGCGCGGACGCCGTAGACATTGGCGACGGTCTCGACAGTCATGAGCTCTTTCGGCGTGCCCTGGCCGTAGATGCCGTGGTCTTTGATGACGACGATTTCGTCCGCATATTGGAGTGCGTGATTGATGTCGTGGAGCACCATGATGATCGTCATCTGGTACTTCCGGTTGATTTCCGTGATGATGTTCATGACCTCGAGCTGGTGCGCGATGTCGAGATACGTCGTCGGCTCGTCGAGCAACAAAATCTCGGGCTGCTGCGCGAGCGCCATCGCGAGAAATGCACGCTGGCGTTCGCCGCCCGAAAGCGTCATGACCTGCTGCTTGCGATAATCCGCGAGGTGCGTGGCGTCGATGGCCCAGGCGACGGCCTCGCGGTCGGCTTTTGCATCCTCGGCACCGAGCAGGCCGCGATACGGGAAGCGGCCATAATCGACAAGCTGCTCGACCGTCGTGTCCGGCGGCGCTGTCATGCCCTGCGGCAGGATGGCGAGTTTGCGCGCGAGCATCTTGCGCTTCATCTGACGCACGTCCTCGCCACCAAGAAACACCTGTCCCGTGCGCGGCTTCATCGTGCCCGAGATGGTTTTGAGCAGCGTCGATTTGCCCGCACCATTCGGCCCGATGATGGCCGTGCGCTTTCCCTCGGGAAATATCAGGCTGACGTCTTGCAGGATGACTTTCTTCTCGATGGCGACCGTAATATTTTTGACAGAGAGTTCCATGAGATCAGAGCTCCCTTCTGAGCAGGAACAGGAAGAACGGCGCGCCGAGCGCGGCCATGAGGATGCCGACCGGAAGCTCGACAGGTGCAAACGCCACGCGCGCGACCGTGTCGCTCGCCGTCAGCACCGCCGCGCCGAGGAGCGCCGCGCCCGGCAGCAGGAAGCGGTAGTCCGTGCCGAGCATAAGCCGCGCCGCATGCGGCACGATAAGGCCGACGAAGCCGAGGAGCCCGACGACGGACACCGAACTCGCCGCGAGGAGCGCCGCAATCGCCGTCATGACGATGCGCGTGAGCTCGACGCGAAGGCCGAGGCCGCGCGCCATCTCGTCGCCGAGCTGCAGGATGTTCAGATGGCGCGCGCCGAGGAACGCGAGGCACGTGCCGATGAGCGCATACGGCCAGAGCATCGCGACATGCGGCCAGCTGCGCGCCGACAGGCCGCCGACCATGAAGAGCAGCGCACTGTGCACGCGGTCGCTGTAGATAATCATGAGCGCCGAGATGCCCGCGCCAAGGAACGCCGAAACCGCAACACCCGCGAGAATGATGCGTACAGGCCGGATGCCGTTCTTCCATGCGAGGATGTAAATCAGCACGGCCGCGCCAAGCGCACCGATGAATGCCGCCGGCGTCACGAGCGCACCGTACTCCGGCAGCAGCAGCATGACGAGGATGCCTGTAAGGCCTGCGCCCGACGAGATGCCGATGATATGCGGGTCGGCGAGCGGGTTCTTCATGACGGCTTGCAGGATGGCGCCCGACAGTGCGAGATTCACGCCGACGAGCAGGGCCACAATCGTGCGCGGCAGGCGGATGTTCATGAGAATCTGTGCGTGCGTCCCCTGCTGCCCCTGAAGAGCGCCGAGGATTTCATCGAGCGGGATCTCGACGGAGCCCTTCATGATCGAAAACACGGCAGCAAGACACGCCAAAACGGCAAATGCCGCCAAAAGCAGCACTTGCCGTCCATGCGCATTTCCGCGCATCATTTGAACGCCTCAGGATAGACGAGCTTTGCCATCGTCTCGACGGCCTCCGGGTAATGGATGCCCGGGCTCAGCAGGAAGAGGTCCTGCGGCAGGTAGTAGAGCTTGCCCTGCTGGATGGCAGGCAGCGTCTGCCAGGCCGGATTATCGGCAATCGTCTGCTCCATCGACGCTTTGATTTCGTCAAGTTTGCCCATGCTCGTGACGAAGATGATTTCCGGATTCTGCTGTACGAGCGTCTCAAGGCTGTACGGTGCGGCATCTGGGTTCTTTTCGAGCGGTGTCTCGCCCGACGCGACGTTCTCCCAGCCGAGCATCTTCGTGACGGAGCCCGCGATGCTGCCATCGAGCTGCACCGTCAGACCCTGGTTCGTGCTGTGGAGGATGGCGACGCGGTGCTTGTCCTGCGGAATCTTCTTCGTGATGGCCGCAATCTTGTCGTCCATCGACTTCACGAGCTCGTCGCCCTTCGCCGTCTCGCCCGTAACCTGCGAGAAGATCCTGACCATGTTCTTGACATCGTCATAGCTCTTCATATCGACGACAATCGTCTTGATACCGCTCTCTTCAAGCGATCCAACGAGCTTCTCGTTCATGCCCTTGTTGACGATGACGAGATCTGGCTCGCAGGCGAGAACTTTCTCGAGGTCGATCTGGTAGACCTTGCCGACCGATGCCTTGTCCTTCGCATAGTCCGGCATCTGCGTCTTCGAATCCGGACGGCCGACGACATCGCCGCCGACTTCATGCAGCGGCTCGAGGAACGACGCCGACGTCACGACAATGCGTTCCGGCTTCTTGTCGAGCGTGACCGTGCGGCCCATCGCGTCGTCAATCGTGGCGAACGTCGCTGAAGAGCTCGCGGAGGGCGAGGAAGAAGAAGCCCCCTGCGGCGCGCCACCGCAGCCCGCGAAGACGAGCAGCATGCAGCCGATCAGGAAACCGAGAATGATGCGTTTCATGAAATTGCGCCTCCTAAAGCTTAGTCTTTGCGCGTGAGGATTGTCGAGAGGTAGTTGAGCTTCTCGCCCTTGTGTGCCGAGATGTCGCGGATAATGCGCTCTTCGGGCAGGCCGAGGCGGCTCACGAGCACGGCCTGTTTTGCGAGGTTCTGCTGCTCAAGCAGCTCCGTGACTTCGTCCGAATTCTTGTAGACCTTCATGAGCACGACATTGTCGGACGCCGCGAGCGCCTTTTCGATCTTCTCTTTCGGCGCCGTTGCCGGGATGACGGACAGCACATCGTCGCCCTCAACAATCGGATAGCCAACCTGGCTGCCGATGCCGATGAACGCTGGGATGCCCGGAATCGTCTCGACCGTGACGTCCTCTTTTTCAAGTAGGCGGAAGACATAGATGTACGTGCTGTAGAACATCGGATCACCGAGCGTCAGGAACGCGACATTCTTGCCCGCCTTGAGAAGCGAGAGGATTTCCTCCTTGTTCGCCTGCCATGCGGAATCATCCTCGGCAAAGCCCTTCACCATCGGGAAGACCTGGTAGACAATCTCGATGTCCGGCTTCAGATACGGTTTTGCGATGCTCAGCGCGACGCTGCCGTCCTTCTTCTCCGTCTTCGGTGCAATGAGGACGTCTGCCTTCTTGATGGCGTTGATGGCTTTGACCGTCAAGAGTTCCGGGTCGCCAGGGCCGACGCCGATGCCGTAAAAAATTCCGCTCATGTGATGTGGTACCCCCTGTTTCTTGCATTCAAACAATAACTTCGGTGCATTGATTCATTTTGTCTATCATACAACGGAAAAATTTTTATGTCA
>OMZR01000090.1 GCA_900315575.1 uncultured Veillonellaceae bacterium | reverse complement strand
AAACAATCTATCGACCAATGGAGCCGTATGGTACGCGATTCCAGCCGCTATTGGCGGGTGGGAAAGTTGAGTTACTTTTTCTCGCACGCTATTTTATATGAGTAAAATATGCATTCAGCTCTATATTTTGTAAATATAGAGCTGAATGCATATTTTTATATGAAATACAAAATTTATATTGACAATAAAACGGAAATTTATTACAATACAACTATCAAGAGAAACGGGAGGTGATCGCATGGGGGCAGATGAAAGCAGGCATGAGCGTTTCCAGCGGGTAGCAGAAGCGCGGACGAACAAGATCATTGATATGCTGCGGCTTTTGGGAAATTGCTCGAATCGTACGAATTACGAGTACAGCGAGGATGAGGTGCAGCAGATTTTCGAGGCGCTGGAGCAGGAAATGGAGGAAGCGCGGGCTCGGTTCACGTTTTCTGGAGACAGCGGGCCGAGATTTTCCTTGCGTTCGCGCCGCTGATGCGCGGGAAGTGGGAGGTACATCATGGGATATGCAGGAAAATGGGAAGTCGTGATTGACACGAAGGCATCGCAGGCCGATGGGAGAAAGCCGCTGATGCCGTATCAGCAGGAGGCCATCGATCGTTTGAATGCATTCTTCGATCTGACGGGAAAGGTCGAGGAAAAGCAGAGCGGGATGCTCGTCATGCCGACGGGAAGCGGCAAGACGTTCACGACGGTCACATGGCTCTTATCGCAGGGCGTGGCACAGGGATACCGCGTCATCTGGCTCGTGCATCGGCAGGAGCTCGTCGAGCAGACGTTCCGTGAATTCTGCAAGCTCGCGCCGACGCTTGCGGCGTATGGAGTTTCGCGCGTCAAGCTGCTGCCGGTCTCCGGCAAGCATGCAGCGATGTCGATGGCGGTCGGCGATGACATCACGGTCGCTTCCATCTTGTCCGTGGCATCGAAGAACGGCATGCGCCACATCCGTCGGATGCTGGGAAATCCCGGCAAAGAAAAACTCATCGTCGTCATTGATGAAGCGCATCATGCAGCCATGCCGAGTTATCAAAAAGTTCTGAAACGGATGCGGCGCATCAATCCGCATCTCGTCTTGCTTGGCCTCACGGCAACGCCGAAGCGGATGCAGGACAACAACCGCCTGCTGCGGATGTTCCATCTGGCAAAGGGCGAAGCTGGGGATCGCGGGCCGGTGTACCAGATTAGTCTCGAAGAGCTCATCAAAGACGGCTTCCTCTCCGTACCGCATTATCAGCGCATCGCCACGGGCATCCAGGGCGATACGACATATCAGCTGACGAAAAAGGATGTCGCGTTCTACGAGCAGTTCCAGAAGTTGCCGGAAGGTGTCTTCGACGCTATCGCATCGGATGCCGCGCGCAACAAGCTCATCGTCAAGGAATATCTCGATCACCGCGAGACGTACGGCAAGACGCTCGTCTTTGCCATCAACAAGAAGCACGCAGAGCACCTCGCGGAAGAATTTTGTCAGGCTGGCGTTCCCGCCAAGTACATCGTTTCGGGCGAGAAAAAGAACCGTGAAACGATCGAGCGCTTCCGTCAGGGGGAGTTCCCCGTCCTCGTGAACATCCAGATTATGACGGAGGGCATCGACGTGCCGGATGTGCAGACGGTGTTCCTGACGCGCGAGACGAACAGCGACGTGCTGCTCATGCAGATGGTCGGGCGCGGCTTGCGTGGCGTACAGGCCGGCGGCACAAAGGAATGTTATATCGTTGGTTTCCACGACCAATGGGAAAAATTGCAGTTCTGGTTCCACCCGGAAAAGCTTCGCCTGTTCACGCTGGAAGAGGAAAGCGAGGACAGCGGGGATAAGGTGGAAGCCGAGGTGAAAACGCGGCGTCTGCCGCAGCTGCTGCCGACGACGATGGAAGCCTCCTATCTCGATATTTCGCAGGCCATCCGCGGGACGCTGCGGATTGAAAAGCGCAGCACAATCTGGCCGGTCGGCTGGTACAATCTGAGCCGCATCGAAGACGTGTTCAGCTACATCGTCGTGCTGAACGATCGCGAAGACGCCTTTGCGGACTGCATGGAACTCTTGGATGACAAACTCAAAGAGGAACACATGGAGCTCCCTGCCATCCAAACCATCTGCAAAAAGATGCTCAAAGGCGCGGCAGGAAAAAACGACATCAATCATTTGGCAGAATATGTTTCGGAAAACCAGGCCACACCGCCGTACTTTGACCTGGCAGAAGAAGACGCGGCGAGCCCGCAGAGCGTTGCAGCACGTCTTGATGAGCATTTCGAGTTCGTCACGCACAAACTTTCGGACGAGCAGATCGGCTGGATGCGGTCGCAATACGAAAGCTCGGCACGCATGAAAGCCATTTATAGTACATTCGAGGCATTCCAACGTTCGGTCGAGAATCTCCTCATGCGCCGGCAGTGCGCAAAGTTGGTAGAGCGGGAAGAACGCAAGGAATATCATGTCGATCCAGATGCCTATGACCTCGAAGAACTTTTGGAAAACGTCTATGCGCGTTTCCCGCAGCTCCGCAAGGCGAAAATTCTCGATGTGCGCTGGAGCCGCCACGTCGTCAAGAGCTGGTTCGGTCGTTGCACGGCGCTTGCCGGCGACCGCTATCTCATCGAAATCAACCGTCTGCTGTCGTCGCACGAAGTCCCGCAAGAGGTCATCGAGTACCTGCTGTATCACGAGCTCCTGCATGCGAACGGCAAATGGGCGCATACGCCGGAGTTCCGTGAAGCAGAGTGGCGCTTCCCAGATTCCGCGAGGTGGGACAGCTTCCTCGATCGGATGCAGGAAAACTACAAGCTCGACTACAAGGCGTTGCGCAAAGAAGCGCAGGAACGGAAAGACGGGCGTTTCCACTTCATGAAGAAAGCGAAGGGAGAAACGTACGCATCCACCGTCATCGCCGAAGAAGAAAAGGCGTGGAAAGAAAAGCAGCAGAACGGCACAAATCCTGCTCTTCCAAAATTTTCTTTCGCAACTGGATTGCTCACGCGCGGCTACAACCCGTATTTCAAGCCGGACGCGCCCGGTGTCAAGGTCGGAACGAAATATTGCTGCTACTGCGGCAAGTCAATGCCGAGCGTTTCGACCATCTGCCCACATTGTGATCGTGAAGTCCCTGTCAGGAGGAATGCAAAATGAGAATCCTGTTTGTCAACCAGACGTATATGAAATGGTATCGCGGCGCGAATAACTTCGACCATCCCGTCAATGGTGGGTCGTGGCCCAGAGAGCACGGAGACGATTGCGCTGACGTGTACAATTTCCTCCCGTTCGGGAGGGAAGATGGTGTGCTCCCGCTTCGATTGAATGATGGCGCAGAATTGACGATTGACGGCACGCTGTGCATGGCATATATTTCGACGATGCGGTCGAAGGATGGCACGCCGAAGAATCTGCATCTGGAAAAAATTCGCGACTGCCAAGGCTACGCGAAAAGCAATTATGTTGATGACGTCTTGGTTGTCTTCTGCGCGAAACGTCCGGGAGATGCATGGCCGACCGTCGTTGGATGGTATCACCACGCCTATGTGTTCCGCTATTATCTGGATTTGGTGGAGCCGATGGGAGAATCGATTTACGGCAACATCATCGCGAAAGCGAAAGATGTCGTGCTCCTGCCGATGGAGGAACGCAAATGGCGTGTATACCGTGCTTCCAAGGATGGTTTTGGGTTTGGTCAGAGCAATTACTGGTTCGCGAATGAGGAACAGAGCCCGAAGGTCAAGGGTTATGTCGAGGACATTGTGCAGAAGATCGAGAAGTACGATGGGGACAACCTCATGGATTACAGCCTTTGCCCGAACTGCGGCAGCATCGTGCCGAGGGGCGTGAAATACTGTGATCAGTGCGGTCATAAGATGTTCTTAAACGCTAATGCAGTTTCCTTGGATTTGGTGGAAGCTGGTTCCGCTATTCTTTTGGATATCGCTCGTGCGATTTCGGGGAAAGGCGTGGTCGGCATCAGCGAGGACGAGTTCGAGGCTTTGCTGAAAGGTGTGAAATACACCGCTGTCGCGGTTGGCGTCGGGACGGGGACAGAGGCTGCGCCGGAAGCGGCAGAAGCAGCGATGCAGTCCATCGTTTCCAGAATCACGGACAAGGCGAAAGGCATCCTGCTCATCGTAAGCGGTGCGGAAAAATACCTCGACATGGTGGAACTCAAAAAGGCGCAAGATGCTGTGCAAAGCATCGCCGGGGAATCTGCCCAGATCATTCTCTGCGCGAATTACGACAATACGCTGGAAGGTGACACCATTCGCGTGACCTTGGTGGCGTGCGAATAAAAAAATCCTGCTCACATCACAGGTTCGTGAGCAGGATTTTGAGTGCGATTTTCTTGTCTGGCGGCAGGTCGCGGACGAGCTTCATGAGGTGCTCGTCCACGTCTGCCGCTTCTTCTTTCCAGCGGCGGCCTGTGAGCGTGCCGGTCTCTGAAATCTGTTCGAGGTCTTCGATGCGGACCGAGAGCGCGTTGCAGATCTTGAGCACGTTGTCCATGGCCGCGCCGCCGATCGAGCCGTTGAGGATCGACAGTAGCGTCGTATACGGCATCGAGATCTGCTGCGAGAATGCCTTGAGCGTATATCCATGGGACTTGATGAGCGATTTGATGTAGTCTTCGCGTGTCACCTGAGTCCCTCCTTCCCATCTTGATCTTGCAAACGCGATACAAAATATCGTGTCGCGTTTTCGCTGAAACAAGAGTAAATCTCCGTGTTCAATTATACACGGCAGGGAATGGGAAATCAATAAAATTTCGTTGACAATCGCAAGAAATTTTGGAGAACCAAATAGAAAACGTAGAAAATCAAATTGATAACATGTAAACAAGCAATAGAGTTTCGTTTTTAAATATGAAATCGCGTGTAGCTCAAACAATGCAATTTTTCTGACAAAATCAAGAAATACGAAAAACTATGATTAAAAAATGCAATTTCGTATTGACGGAGCGTTTCTTATCGTGTATCATAGTCCATGTAAACGAAATAACGTTCTCGACCCCATCGAAATGGAACGCAATCATACGAATCGCCACAACATTCATTATCAAGGTTCATTTCATAAAAAGAACAGATCGACAGAACGGGAAAAGGGGAGTTTCACGATGGAAAAAGCAACAGTCGTTGTCATCGGCGGCGGCGCGACGGGTGTCGGCATCCTGCGTGATCTCGCGATGCGCGGCGTGGATGTCATGCTCGTCGAGAAGCGCGACCTCATCAATGGTGCCAGCTCGCGTTACCACGGCCTGCTGCACAGCGGCGGACGCTATGCAGTGAAAGATCAGGAGGCCGCGAAGGAGTGCATCGAGGAAAACACGATTCTCCGCAAAATCGGCAAGAGCTGCGTCGAGGCTTCGGGCGGCATGTTCGTCCGGCTCGACAGCGACGATCCCGACTACGAGAAATCGTGGGTCGAGGGATGCAAGGTCAGCGGCATCGAAGCAAAGCAAATCTCATTAGATGAAGCTTTTCATCTGGAACCGCGCCTGTCAAAGCATGTCGTTTCCGCCTATCTTGTTCCAGATGCCGCTATCGACGGCTTCCGCATGAGCTGGCAGAACGTTGACAGCGCGAAGCGCTACGGCGGCCGCCTCAAGACGTACACGGAAGTCATCAGCATCCTCAAGGATGGCGACGAAGTCCACGGCGTCAAGGTGCGTGACGTCTTTTCGGGCGAGGAATACGAAATCGGCTGCGACATCCTCATCAACGCTGGCGGCGGTTGGGCAGGCAAGATTGCCGAGATGGCAGGCCTCGAAGTCGGCGTCCAGCCGGACAAGGGCACGCTCCTCGCGTTCAACCAGCGCATCGCGAACCACGTCGTCAACCGTCTCCACAAATCGTCGGACGGCGACATCTTCGTGCCGCATGGCTCCATCACGATTCTCGGCACGACGTCGATGAGCATCCCCGATGCCGAGGATACGAGCACTTCGCGCGAAGAGGTCGAGAAGCTGCTTTCCATCGGCGAGCAGACGTTCGAGCATCTGCGCGATTATCGACTGCTCCGCTGCTTCGCAGGCTCGCGTCCGCTCTACATCCCGCCCGGAGGCGTCAAGGGCCGCGGGGCATCGCGCGGATTCGCGATTGTCGACCACGCCGAGCAGGACGGCCTCAAAGGTATGCTGACCATCGTCGGCGGCAAGTTCACGACGTATCGCCTGATGGCCGAGCGCATGAGCGACAAGGTCTGCGAGAAGCTCGGCAACCACGAGAAATGCCGCACGGCGGAAGAGCCGCTCGTTCCGCAGGTTTCGGAAGAAGCCAAGGCGGAAGCGCGCAAGTACTTCCCGTCCTATGGCACGAACCTCGCAGCCACGCGCCTCGGCCCGGAGCGCTTCGCCCGCGTCGTCGATACGCTGAAGCGCGAGCCGGAGAAGCGCGAGATCGTCTGCGAATGCGAGAACGTTACGCGCGCCGAGGTCGAAGAGATTGCGCGTGAGCTTTCGAGCTACAAGATCAATGATGTCCGCCGTCGCACGCGCCTCGGCATGGGCACGTGCCAGGCAAACTTCTGCGCGCTCCGCAGTGCCTCGGTTTTCGCGAAATGCGGCCGCGCCGATATCGCGAAAGATTCGCTCGGACAGATGAAGGAGTTCCTGCAGGGCCGCTGGAAGGGCATCCGCCCCGTCCTCATGGGACGGACGCTGCGCGAAGCGGAAATGACGCGCGGACTTTATGAACTGAATTTCAACGTCACCGGCGATCTCGTGCTGGATGCTGACGGAAATGCGAAAGTGCAGGAGAATGGAGGGAATGCGAAATGATTCGTTCTGATGTGGTCGTCATCGGTGGCGGTTTCGCAGGCCTCACGGCAGCACTCGCAGCCGCAAAGCGCGGCCAGACCGTCACGCTCCTGACATATGGCGAAGGCACGCTGCCGCTCAACAGCGGCGTGATCGACGTGTTCGGCTATGATGAAAATCACAGTTTCGTCGAGAATCCGATTGCGGCGATCGAGCAGCTGCCAGAGACGCATCCATATAAGAAAATCGGCGTGAAGGCGCTTCAGGAGGCTGTCGAGTTCTTCTGCGGCGTTGCGCGCAAGAACCATATCCCGTATCATGGCTCGCTCGACCATCAGATGATGGTGCCGACGGCCATCGGCACGCTGAAGCCGACCTGCCTGACGCCGCATTCGCTCTCGGGCTCCGAGGTCTTCCCCGGCAAGAAGAAGATCGTCGTTGTCGGCATCAAGGGCCTCAAGGACTTCTATGGCGACATCATGATGGAGAACCTCAAGAAGGCGCTCGGCGAAGGACGCGAGTACCAGCTCGTCGAGGTCGATACGGGCCTCACGGGCGGCCGCGACATCACGACGCAGGACGTTGCGCGCTGGCTGGACACGGATGCGGGCACGGCTTCGTTCACGAAGCAGCTCAAAGCCTATGGCGGCGAGACGGATGTGCTCTTCATCGTCCCGCAGGTGCTCGGCACGAAGGGCCATGCCTGCTACCAGACGATTTCGAGCCGCCTCGGCACGGACGTCCTCGAGACGACCTGCCTGCCACCGTCCGTCAACGGCATGCGCCTCCAGCATGTGCTCGTTGACAGCCTGCGCGAGATGGGCGTCGACATCGTCGAGAACACGAAGGTCATCGGCTCGGAGAAAGACGGCAAGACCGTCAAAGCTGTCATTGCAAAGACGGCATCGAACGAGCGCAAGTATTACGCAAAGAGATTCATCCTCGCAACGGGCGGCTTCTATAGCGGCGGCATCACGATGCGCGACTTCGAGCAGCCGAAAGAGCCGATTTTCGATCTGCCTGTCTCGTTCGTCAAGGGCGAGGAAAACTGGACGAACAAGGAACTGTTCGGGAACGCGCCGCAGGGCTTTGCCAAGACTGGCATCCTGACGGACGAAGCACTTCATCCGGTCGATGAAAGCGGCACGGTCGTTCTCGAGAATGTCCATGTGGTCGGACGCGACCTCGGCGGCTATGACTTCTGCTTTGAGCACTCCGGCAACGGCGTCGCCCTGGCATCGGCTTACAAAGCCGCCATGATGTAAGAGAGGGGAGTCCGTTAGAATGAGCGATAAACAAATGATTGAGGAAGAGGAACGCGCCATCTACACCGGCGACCACTGCCTCTCCTGCACCTCGTGCATGTCGAACTGCCCCGTCATGGCAGCGGCAAAGGAGTACCGCGGGCCGAAACTCGTGGCTCCGGCACACGGGCGCATGCACTTCTCGGAAGACGATACCGAGCTTTCCCTCGACTTCTGCTCGAACTGCAAGAGCTGCGACCGTGCCTGCCCGTCGGGTGTCGCGGTCTCGACGCTCAACATGCTCCAGCGCGCAGAATACTACCGTCATCATCCGCATTCCCAGCGCGACGACATGCTCGCGCATGGCGAGCGCATGGCAAAGCGCCTCAACGCGATCCCGCTCGGCACGACGTTTGCGAACTTCGGCATGAGCATCGGCAAGAGCCTCGGCATCTTTGATTCCATGGGCATCGCGGGCAAGCGCGACATGCCGAAGTACGCTTCGAGCACGTTCGCGCAGGAGTTCAAGAAAATCCAGCAGCCGAAATCCGACAAGAAAGTCGTCTTCTATCCCGGTTGCTCCATCAACTACAACGAGCCGCACATCGGCGTGGCCTTCGTCAAGGTCATGAACAAGAACGGCTACGAAGTCATTCTCGACGAGAAGTTCAACTGCTGCGGTTCGCCGCTCGTCGTCACGGGCTATCTCGACGAGGCGCATGAGCACGCCGAGAACAATGTCAGCCGCATCCTCTACTGGAAGCAGCAGGGCATTCCCGTGCTGGCATGCTGCACGAGCTGCTCGCTCATGCTCCGTCAGGAGTATGAAGAGCTCTTCGGCGAGCAGGCCATGAAGGACGCTGGCGAGAACGTCTACGACGCGTTCGAGTTCCTCGAGATGCTCGACGCCGAGGGCAAGTTCAACACGAACATCAATGCCGTCAACCAGCGCTTCCTCTACCATGTCCCGTGCCATCTCAAGACGCAGGGCATCGGCACGCCGGCCGTTTCGATTTTCCGCCGCATCCCCGGCGCAAAAGTCGAGCTCGCGGATGTCGGCTGCTGCGGCATGAGCGGCAACTATGGCTTCAAGAAGGACAAGTACGACATTTCGATGAAGATCGGCGAGAAGCTCTTCTCGCGCATCAAGGCAGCGGCCGCCGATGGCGTCATCTGCGACTGCCCGACCTGCCGCATGCAGATCCGCCACGGCACGCAGACGGATCCGGTGCATCCCATCGAGGTCTTGGCGAAAGCCTATAAATAATAGGATTCTTAGGACCTGACAAAAACGAAGGGGGTTTTTGAATGGTACAAGGAAAAGTGCGAAGAATCGTGCTCCTATGCTCGGCCGGTGTCTCGACGAGCATGCTCGTGCGCAAGATGGAGGCGGAAGCCGCTAGGCTCGGGTATCCGTGCTCTGTGAGCTTCTATCCCGTCAGCGAGGTGCAGGAGGCGGCGACATTCGCCGATGTCATGCTTCTCGCGCCACAGGCGGCATCGAATCTGCCGGAGTTCCAGGTGAAGTATCCGAACGTCAAGTCGGCGGTCATCCCGAAGGACTTGTACGCGACCATCAATGCCGAGAAGATTCTCGATCTCGCGCAGAAGATTTCCGGGGACTACTGAGGAAGGGACTTCCTCAACATTTACAGGGGCTTTTCCGAAGAAAGCACGGGGGTGGGTTCCCGTGCCACTTCGAAAAGACAATATATTCTAACAACACACAATAGAAAGAGGTTATTTACCATGGCAAAGCAGTATGTAATGGCTCTTGATGCAGGCACGACGTCCAACCGCGCCATCATCTTCGACCGCAACTCCAAGATCATGGGCGTGTCTCAGAAGGAGTTCACGCAGCACTTCCCGAAACCGGGCTGGGTCGAGCATGACGCCGAGGAAATCTGGAGCACGATGGTCACGGTCATGAAGGAAGCCCTCGAGCAGTCGGGCCTCGTCGCGAGCGACATCGCCGGCATCGGCATCACGAACCAGCGCGAGACGGCTGTCGTCTGGGACAAGAAGACCGGTCGGCCGATCTACAATGCGATTGTCTGGCAGAGCCGTCAGACGGCTCCGATTGCCGAAGCACTGAAAGCGAAAGGCCTCGTGGAAGAGGTGCGTGAGAAGACGGGTCTGACGATTGACGCGTATTTCTCCGCAACGAAGATTCGCTGGATCCTCGACCATGTCGAAGGTGCGCAGGAGCGTGCCGAGAAGGGCGAGCTGCTGTTCGGCACGATTGATACGTGGCTGATCTGGAAGCTCACGGGCGGCAAAGCGCATGTCACGGATTATTCGAACGCTTCCCGCACGATGCTCTTCAATATCAACGAGCTCCATTGGGACAAAGACCTCCTCGGCTACCTCAATGTGCCGGAGGCCATGCTGCCGGAAGTCAAGCCGTCCTCCTGCGTCTATGGCGAGAGCATCCCGAGCGTCCTCGGTGCTCCGGTTCCGGTTTCCGGCGCAGCCGGCGACCAGCAGTGCGCACTGTTCGGCCAGAACTGCTTCGAGCCGGGCATGGCGAAGAACACGTACGGCACGGGCTGCTTCATGCTCATGAACACGGGCACGGAGCGCAAGCACTCCAAGAACGGCCTCGTCACGACGATTGCCTGGGGCCTCGATGGCAAAGTCGAGTACGCACTCGAAGGCTCGATCTTCGTCGCTGGTTCCGCTATCCAGTGGCTGCGTGACGGCGTCCGCCTCGTCGACAGCGCTCCGGATTCCGAGTGGGTCGCAAAGAAGGTCAAGGACACGGCTGGTGTCTATGTCGTCCCGGCATTCGTCGGCCTCGGCGCTCCGTACTGGGATATGAATGCACGCGGCACGATCATCGGCATCACGCGCGGCACGACGAAGGCACACATCGTCCGTGCAACGCTCGAATCCCTCGCTTATCAGACGAAGGACGTCCTCGATGCGATGGAGAAAGACTCCGGCGCGAAGCTGAAGTCCCTCAAGGTCGATGGCGGCGCTTGCGCCAACAACCTTCTGATGCAGTTCCAGGCGGACATCCTCGAGTGCCCGGTCGATCGCCCGCAGATCATCGAGACGACGGCGCTCGGCGCTGCGTACCTCGCAGGCCTCGCGGTCGGCGTCTGGAGCAGCAAGGACGAAGTCAAGACGGCTTGGAAGCTCGACACGCGCTTCGAGCCGACGATGGAAGAAGCAAAGTCCAAGAAGCTCTACAAGGGCTGGCAGAAAGCCGTCAAACATTCCATGAACTGGCTGGAAGACGGCGAAGAAGAGTAATTTTGTGAAAATCAAAGGAGGATTTCTACCATGGTTACAGGTACGGAAAACCTTTTGGGCGAGTTCGTCGGCACGATGGTGCTGCTCGTCTTCGGCTGCGGCGTCTGCGCAAACCTGACGCTGGAAAAATCGAAAGGCCAGGGTTCTGGCTGGGTCAACATCTCCATCGGATGGGGCTTCGCCGTCACGCTCGGCGTCTTCACGGCGACGACGCTCGGCGCTCCGCAGGGCGATTTGAACCCATCAGTCACTTTCGCGAAGATGCTCGTCGGCATCTACACGTTCCCGCAGTTCATCATGACGTCCATCGTCCAGATCCTCGGCGGCATCGTCGGTGCAGCCATCGTCTGGCTCGCTTATCTCCCGCATTGGGAAGTCACGAAAGATCCGGCTGCCAAGCTCGGCATCTTCTGCACGGCTCCGGCCATCCGCAAGATCGGCCCGGCCTTCCTCTGCGAGTTCATCGCGACGTTCTTCCTCGTGTTCGTCATCTGGATGATTTTCTCCAAGAGCTTTGCATACGGCTTCCCGGGCGGCGTCGGCGTGGCGGATGGCTTCGGCCCGTACATCGTCGGCGTCCTCATCTGGGCTCTCGGCCTTTCGCTCGGCGGCCCGACCGGATATGCTATGAACCCCGCCCGTGACCTTGGCCCGCGCATCGCGCATGCCATTCTCCCGATTGCTGGCAAAGGCGGCTCTGACTGGGGCTATGCCTGGGTCCCGGTCGTCGCTCCGCTCTGCGGCGCAGGCTTTGCCTATGTCGTTGCAACGGCACTCGGTGCTTTTGCATAATGATTTGATAGCTTGATCCGCCATGGATCTGCTATAGATTCCAGTTTCACATCTCCCAATTTCGGGGAACAGCAGGTTCCCCAAGGCTTGATTACCCCTCTTTTATCCCTTGTTGTTGGAGGCTTCCTGGTTCGTCGGGAAGCCTCCTTTTTTGTTGGCGCAACTTGTACGGAATCGAAAAGGAACGCATCCATTTGGCAAGTTTATAAAGAACATCTTTATAAACTTGCAAATCAAGAAGAGTTTATATATACTATAAAAATCAGGATGTAAAAATGGAAGTAAGCCAAACATAAACATCTCATATGCTTTACAAGTTACAAAACCTGGTACTTGTGAATAAACTAATGTGTATTTGGCATTTTTAACTTCATCTCCTAAATCAAACATAGATACGTTTTTAATACAATCATATTCATCCATTATCTCTTTTGGCCAATTACCATATATCATTGTGCCTTCATATTTAGTACCTTTGAAATTATCTATAACATACTTTTTATATTCAGGTAAAATACCAATATGTTCATTATTACTAAAGCTTGGTTTAATTTGAAATACTCCTGGAAATTCATTTCCTTCTACTAAACATACATCATTTTCTAGTATTGCTACATCCCATCCAATATATTTTACTTCTTTTATTAGTTTTGATGCTTCTTTTACCATTTTACAAGCTTTATCAAAATTAGGTACAGTAAATCCAATTATTTTTTCATTAGTAGAAGGGTGAACTTCTATTTTATTATCTGCTTGATCTATCGCAGGTACTATAACTTTTCCTTTTTTATCTAAAAATGTGTACATATCACCAGATGAAAAATTATCAACAAATCCATTATTACCAATTTTTAAAATAGTATTTAATATATGTGTTTCTTTTCCATCAAAGAAAGTAAAAAATCTTAAAGTATTTACTGAACCTGCATATAATTTATTTAGTTTACTATTTTGAACTATCATTTCTTCAACAAGAAATTGTTTATTATTTTTTAGAGTATTATAT
>OMZR01000092.1 GCA_900315575.1 uncultured Veillonellaceae bacterium | reverse complement strand
TAGATGCATTTCCACATCTTAGCGGATGTCCTCTTTTTTGACAACATGAATTATTCGTCTAAGCTATTCGAATCCCACAGGTTTTGTGATTGACCCATAATAATAGGAGAGGAACGATATGTGCGGGATGGAAACGGGGCAGACGATGACGAAAAAGACGAAGCGCGATATGTTCTTCCGCCAGATTGGCGCGAAGATCACCTACGAACGGACGATTCACGGCATGACGCAGGAGGAGCTCGCGGCGAGCACCCATATCAACCAGAGCACGCTGAGCCGCGTCGAGAATGGCAAGTACAACGAAAATCTCTCGATGGCCATGCTGCTCGACATCGCCGACGCCCTCGGCATCACGCCGGAGCTGTTCTTCCAATTCAGCGCCGACGAGCGGGCACTCTGGGTCATGCCACCCGTGAAAGGCGAACAGCGCCCCGAATAAGCCGCCCCATCCCAGCCATTTGACTTTGGAGAAACGAACAGCCGTTGCGAAATTGCAGCGGCTGTTTTTGTGTTCAAATTTTCCGCCAGACGCCGTAGTGGACGGAGCTGTAGCGGCCGCCTGCGATTTCTGGGAAACCGAGGCGCGCGAATTCCGTGCTCTTGCTCGTCTCCTTCAATACAACACGACGGCGGGCGACGCGGCGGGCTTCGGCCATCATTTCTTCGCTCACGGGATCGTGGTCGGCGGCGTAGCGCAGGGGGTTCATGTTCTCGCTCTGCATCAGCGGATGGCGGAACATCGGATCGAAATAGACGACGTCGAAGCTATCATCTGGCTGGGCGCGCAGGTAGTCGATGGCCGCGGTGTTGAGGGCCTCGATGCGGCGCATGGCGGCCGTCATGACTTCGTTCTCGCGGTCAAACGTCGCGAGGCCGTGCGCGGTCACAGCGGCAATCAACGGGCTCTTTTCCAGCCCGACAACGCGGCCCTCTGCGCCTGTGACAAAGCTTGCGACGATGGCGTCTGCGCCGAAGCCGAGCGTACAGTCGAGGACGCTCATGCCTGGCGCGAGCCCCATGGCCTGCGCCATGTTGTCATGCTGTCCCTTGCGGAGATTCTTGACACGCAGATGGCTCATGTTCGGATGAAAGAACAGCTCGCCGTCCGGCGTTTCGAGCATCAGCGTGCCAGATTTCGCGACGAGGATGCAGGGAGCATCGTGACGCTCGCGGAGTTCCGAGAGGGAAAGCGTGCCGCGCGGGATGTACGGAACGCCAAGGTTTTGCGCCGTCTGCTCGGCAAGATGGGTATTCACGGAGTTCGGGTCACGGCTCGTCGTGACGATGGCAGTTAAGGACAACAAAACATTCCTTTCGATATTATCATTCTGGCAAAACAGTTCATGCAATGCAAACGTTCTCAACGTCCTTACCTTAGCACAGGTACGAATCGAAAGCAACACCTGGAATCTGGTTTCGTGTATACACAAAAGGCTGTGCATAACTCTGGCGCTGTTTCGCCATTGTTGTGCACAGCCTTACCAAATTATCCACTCTTTCGCTTCAAAAGTGGATAACTCTGTGGATAACTTGCTCCCTTGGGGATGTTTGGCTCAATAAATGGACTTGTAAATGTCCTCGATCTCCGGCTGTGTGACATCGCGCGGGTTGCCCGGCGTGCAGGCGTCAGCCATGGCGGATTTCGCGAGGAACGGGATGTCCTCTTCCTTGACACCGAGCTCAGAGAGCTTGCGCGGAATGCCAACATCGTCAGCGAGCTGCTGGACGGCGTCGATGGCGGCTTTGCGCGCGTCTTCCGTCGAGAGGCCGTCGACATCCTTCACGCCCATCGCGCGGGCGATCTCGCGATAGCGGTCGCCGGTCGCAGGCGCGTTGAATTTCAGCACGGGTGCGAGCAGGATCGCACATGCCATGCCGTGCGGGATATCATAGACAGCCGAGAGCGGATGCGCCATGGAATGGTCGATGCCGAGGCCGACGTTCGAGAAGCCCATGCCCGCGATGTACTGGCCGAGCGCCATTTCTTCGCGCGCCTTCGGGTCGCCTTTGACGGACTGGCGCAGGTTCTTGCTGATGATTTCGATGGCCTTGAGGTGCATCATGTCCGTGAGCTCCCAGGCGCCCTTCGTGATGTAGCCCTCGATGGCGTGGACGAGCGCGTCCATGCCGGTCGAGGCGCAGAGCTTCGGCGGCATCGAGGCGACCATGTCTGCATCGACGATCGCGACGACCGGGATGTCATGCGGATCAGCGCAGACGAATTTGCGATGGCGCTCCGTGTCCGTGATGACGTAGTTGATCGTGACCTCGGCCGCCGTGCCGCTCGTCGTGGAGACGGCGATGATCGGCATGGCCTTGTGCTTCGTCGGCGAAGCCCCTTCGAGGCTGCGGACATCAGCGAACTCCGGATTCGTCATGATGATCGCGATGGCCTTGCTCGTGTCGATGGCCGAGCCGCCGCCGATCGCGACGAGGAGGTCCGCGCCTGCCGCCTTGCAGGCCGCGACACCTTCCTGCACGTTCTCGATGGTCGGGTTCGCTTTGATCTTGTCATAGATTTCATAGGCGATGCCCTCTTTGTCGAGGAGCTCCGTCACCTTCGTCGCGACTTTGAACTTGATGAGGTCCTTGTCCGTGACGACGAGCACTTTTTTCGCACCGCGCCCGCGCACTTCGGGGACGATCTCCTTTATCGCACCAGGGCCGAAATACGATGTCTCGTTGAGGATGATGCGGTTTGCCATGATGAAATTCCTCCTGTTCTCGGCTGTATTTCCCTTTTGGTATTCTTTGTTTGCTTCTGTTTCATTCAATTCATACTATAAGTTCTTTTTTGCACTTTGTCAAGAACAAAAAATACAGAACACAACAGGACTTTCCCTGAGACGAGTCGAATAAATAGGAAGAAACCCGCCCCCAAGGCGGGACGCGTCATCCATGCACTGATATGGCACCGATACAGGAGGTTTCTCCTCATCATGAAACGTCTTCTCCTCCGCGATCTGCAGCCCGCGCTTGCGCTGCTGCTCTCCGCGTTCTTCCTCGTTCTCGTCATCCTGCCCGTTCCCGTCTTTGCCGCCCGCGTCTCGCGCGCCACGACATCATCCCGCGTGCGCATCGGCGTCGTGCGCCCGGCGCTCGCGCAGGACGTCGCAAGCGCCCTCTTCTCCCAGCAGACGGCCTATCTCGTCGAGCTCTCGAAATACACGGACTGGGATTTCGACGTCATCGAACTTGCGCCAGAAGAAGTCGGCGACGCCCTGCTCTCGGGACAGATCGACCTCGCGATGCCGACGGAGCTCCACATCCACGACACCGAGCATTTCGCCTCGTCCCAGCCGCTTGCGCTCCGCGACCTCATCGCCCTCTACAGCCGTCCGGATGACAGCCGCTTCCAAAAGGCCGACGAAGACCTCGCCATGCTTGATGGCGTCCGGATCGGCCTGCCGCAGAGCCGTCCCGACCTCCTCGGGCCATTTGAAAAATTCTGCAAGGATAATGATCTCGCCGTGACGCCCGTCCCGTTTGCGACGGATCCCGAAGCGCATGCCGCGCTCGCGGACGGCACGATCGACCTGCTGCTTGACGCCGCGACGTCGAGCGATGAACAGGAATCGTTCGTCCTCGCCCTCGACTCCATGCCGATGGGCATCGCCGGCCTGCGGCAGAACAGCGGCCTGCTCGGTGTCATCAACGACGCAAACGCAGCGCTCGAAGCGCAGAGCCCGCGCTTTTCCGAACTCGCCCGCCAGCAGTTCGAAGACCGCACGCGCCGCCTCGTCACGCATTTCACGCCCGCCGAACAGCAGCTCATAGAACACCTGCCGACGCTCCGCGTCGTGCTCGCGCAGGACGACGCGGACATCACGCTCGACCGCGAAATCCTCTCCGCCGTCTGCAAGAGCGCCGGCATCTCCATCGATTTCATCACGGCGGCCAACGCGAGCGAGGCCCGCACGATGGTCGAGGACGGCAAGGCCGACCTGCTGCTCGACATCTACACGCCGAACTCGGACACGGCGGGCCTCTACTACACCGACCCCGTCTACACGCAGGAATACATCCTCGTCGGCCGCGACGGCGCGTATGTGCCGAAAAAAGGCGCCATCGCCACGCCGAGCCTCCAGCCGTCCTTCATCGATGCCGTGCGGCAGCAGTTCCCCGACTGGACCGTCCTGCCGACGCCTGACGAGCAGCACGCGCTCGCCGCCGTCTCGAACGGCCACACGAACCTCGCGCTGAGCTCCGTCGTCTCCATGCAGGCCACGCGCAACCTCATCCTCTACCCGAACCTCGTGCTCGTCCCGTCAGAGAACCGCATCCTCATCGGCACGAGCCTCGCCATCTCCTCGCGCGAGCCGCGCCTGCTGCAGTCCGTTTTCAACAAGGCGCTCTTGCGCCTCGACCCGCAGGAAAAAGAGCGCATCCTCCTCAAAAATGAGATCCGCACGCCGCCGCACTTCTCGCTGAGCTACTTCGTCACATTCTACCCGCTCCAGACCGGTCTCCTGATGGGCGGCATCCTGCTGCTCATCTGCCTTGCCATCTTCCTGCGCACGACGCTCGACCGCCGCCGCATCGCCGCTGCCCAGCACGCCGCGCTCGAAGCCTACAAATACAAGTCCCAGACCGATCCGCTGACGGGCCTCTACAACAAGACCGCCACGCGTGAGCTCATCGAACACTATCTGCTCGAACCGCCCGCACCCGGCCACTGCCATGCCTTCTTCATGATGGATCTCGACCACTTCAAGGCCGCGAACGACCTTTGCGGTCACGACTTCGGCGACGAGATCCTGATTTCCTTCGCCAAGAGCCTGCACACCATCGTGCGCGACCGCGACCTCATCGGCCGCTTCGGCGGCGACGAATTCGTCATCTTCCTCAAGAACTGCACGCGCGACGCCATCCCGCGCATCGCCGGCGACATCAATCGCGCCGCGACCCTCGTCGACGAGCGCTCGCGCATGACGAACCCCGCCGCCCAGGCGCACCCCGAGCGCCCGCTCATCACCGTCAGCATCGGCATTGCCATCGCCGCGAGCACGCACGAGACCTACGAAGAAATCTTCCGCAAGGCCGACCATGCCGTCTATCGCGTCAAGGAAAACGGGCGAGGCGACTGGGCGATATATGGGGATGGGGAAGGACAACATTAACGGGGCCTTTACTTTGAGTGCTCGAAGTACATCTTTTCAAGTTCTTTCTTCGCGATCTTTCCCGTCGCACCGAGTGGCAGTTCTGCGAGCTCTTCGTAGCTTCGCGGGACTTTGTAGATAGCGAGGTTCTGCTGGAGGTATTTCTTGAGTGCGCGCGGCTTGACCTCGGCGCCTTCCTTTGTCGTATAGTAGCACGCTCCGACTTGGCCGCGGCTCTTGTCCGGCACGCCGATGACGGCGGCGTCCCGGATGCCTGGATACTGGTAGACGATCTCCTCGACCTCGCGCGGATAGACGTTCTCGCCCATGCTGATGAACATCTCCTTGATGCGGTCGACGATGGCGAGATAGCCGTCTGTGTCCTGCGTGACGACGTCGCCCGTGTGGAGCCAGCCGTCCTTGAGCGTCTCCGCCGTCGCATCCGGCAGGTGCCAGTAGCCCATCATGACATTGCCGCCGCGCACGAGCAGCTGGCCTTTTTTGCCCATCGGCACGTCATGATCGCCATCATCGACGACGCGCACCTCGATGCCCGGCAACGGCTGGCCGATCGTGCCGGGCTTCACACGGCCCGGCGGATTGACTGCGACGACCGGCGATGCCTCCGAAAGGCCGTAGCCCTCGATGATCCGCTGATGAAAGCGCGCCTCAAAATCCGCCTGCATCTGCATCGGCAGCGTCGTGCCTCCGATGATCGTGTAGCGCGCACTCGCAAGGTCGCCTGCCTCCGCCGTCTTAAGCAGCACGGATGCAATCGACGGCACGAGGTAAAGCACGGTCAGACGGCCATCGCGGATCGTCCTGACGACGTCCTTGATCGTATACGCATCGAACAGCACGATCGTCGCGCCCGCGAGCAAAGGATTCATGAGTCCCGTGATCAGGCAGAAGCAATGATAGAGCGGCAGCACGCAGAGGATGCGGTCGGTCGGCAGGATGTGCAGCACGTCCTGCACCTGCTGTGCATTGGTCGTCACATTCGCATGCGAGAGCAGCGCGCCTTTCGGCCGCCCCGTCGTACCCGACGTGTAGATGATGATGTATGGCTCTGCATCCGTGAAATCCGCAGGCAGCGCAGGTGCCGGCGCAAGCGCACCTGCCATCTCATACGCATCGATGGGCATCTCGTCGAGTGTACCCGCGAGATCCTGTGTGCGCTCATGCGCCGTCCAGTCAAAGACCTTGTCCGTCAGCAGATGCTTTGCGCCCGCATCGCGCAAAATGTAGCCGATTTCCTGCTGGTTCAGCTGGTAATTGATCGGCACGGCAATCGCGCCGAGCGCGGAAATCGCGAGATACGCGGCAACGTAATGCACGCTCTTCCGCGCATAGATGGCCACGCGCCCGCCGCGCCGCACGCCCTGCTTGTACAGAAAGTCCCGCATCCGCGCCACGCGTGCAGAAAGGCCGGCATACGTATCGCGCGTCCCGCCCTGCACGACGGCGACAGCCTCCGCAGGCGCCGCTTCGATGAGTTGATGAACCAGCATGATGAAAAGCATCCTCTTTTCTTCCATAATATAAAGTCACGGGATATTCTAGCAGATTTTCCCGTACGCTTCCACAAATTCCATTTGTTCAAAAGTTTGCGCGAGCGCCGGAAAATCCCTGACAAAATGCGGAAGGACGCGCGTCCTTTTGATTGACAATGCAACATACGAAATAGTATAATGGTTCAGGGAATCACATATCTTTCTCCAAACTCAAGATGACGGAATGTCCGCCATTTGAGTTCTTTTTTCGTGTCTCGGCGGCGGCGCGCCGCCGTCTTGAAGGAGGAACCACGTACATGATCGAACGTTACACCCGGCCCGAGATGGGCCACCTCTGGTCCATCGAGAACGAATGGCAGCAGATCCTGAACGTCGAGATGGCCGCCTGCGATGCGATGGCAGAGCTCGGGGAGATCCCGAAGGAAGCCGCGAAGAACATCCGCGCCAAGGCCGCGTTCGAGGTCGACCGCATCCACGAGATCGAGTCGGTCACGCACCACGACATCATCGCGTTCCTCACGAACGTCGCCGAGCATGTCGGCGATGACTCGAAATACGTCCACAAAGGCCTGACGTCGAGCGACGTCAAAGACACGGCCTACTGCATGATGATGCGCGATTCCTGCGACATCCTCATCAAGGACATGAAAGCCTTCCTCGAAGTGTTGCGCCGCCGCGCCGTCGAATTCAAGCACACGCCGTGCATCGGCCGCACGCATGGCATCCATGCAGAACCCATGACGTTCGGCCTGAAGCTCCTGCTCTGGAGCGCTGAAATCGAGCGCGACATCGACCGCCTCGAGCATGCGAAAAAGACCGTCTCCGTCTGCAAGCTCTCGGGCGCTGTCGGCACGTACTCGAACATCGACCCGAAAATCGAAGAAATGGTTGGCAAGGCGCTCGGCCTCACGCCGGTGCGCCTCGCAACGCAGGTTATCCAGCGCGACCGTCATGCCGAATTCGTCACGACGATCGCCATCTGCTCGTCGACGCTCGAAAAGATTGCGACGGAAGTCCGCAACCTCCAGCGTACGGACATCCGCGAAGCCGAGGAATATTTCTCCCCGGGCCAGAAGGGCTCGTCGGCGATGCCGCACAAGCGCAACCCGATCAACTGCGAGCGCATCAGCGGCATGGCGCGCCTGAACCGCGGCAACGCCGTCGCTGCGCTCGAAGACATCACGCTCTGGCATGAGCGTGACATCTCCCACAGCTCCGTCGAGCGCGTTATCCTGCCGGATTCGTCCATCAACCTCGACTACTGCACGGCAAAGCTCACGGACATCATCGACAAGCTGCTCGTGTATCCGGACAAGATGCTCCACGACATGGAGCGCACGGGCGGCCTCATCTACAGCCAGCGCATCCTGCTCTCCGTCGTCGACAAGGGCGTGCTCCGCGAGGATGCCTACAAGTGGGTGCAGCGCAACGCCATGAAGCGCTGGATGGAAGGCAAGGACTTCCGCACGAGCGTCGAAAGCGACCCCGACATCACGAAGTATCTTTCGAAGGAAGAAATCGACAACTGCTTCGATTACAAGTATTTCCTCCGCAACGTCGATATGATTTTCGCGCGTTTCGGCCTGTAATCGATTTTTGAATCAGCAACATCAAAGGAGATTTTCACTATGTCTACTGTCGTAGTAACCGGTACCCAGTGGGGCGACGAGGGCAAGGGCAAGATTGTCGACTACCTCGCACAGCAGGCGGACATCGTCGTGCGCCATCAGGGCGGCAGCAACGCCGGCCACACCGTCGTCGTCGATGGCCAGGACTACAAGCTGCGCCTCATGCCGTCCGGCATCCTCTACAAAGGCTCGCTCTGCATCGTCGGCAACGGCGTCGCGTTCGACCCGAAAATCATGCTCGAAGAAATGGATGGCCTTGCCAAGCGCGGCATCGACCTCTCCGGCATCCGCATCTCGAACCGCGCCCATGTCGTGCTGCCGTATCACTGCCTGATGGACGGCCTCGGCGATGAAGCGCGCGGCAAGAACAAGGTCGGCACGACGCACCGCGGCATCGGCCCGTGCTACGTCGACCGCGACAACCGCATCGGCATCCGCGTCTGCGATTTCATCGACAAAGAAGAGTTTGCAAAGCGCCTCAAGGAAAACCTCGCGATCAAGAATCGCGAGCTCAAGCTGCTCTACGACCATGAGCCGCTCGACTACGACCAGATGCTCGAGGAATATAGCGCCTATGCTGACCGCCTGCGCCCGTATGTCTGCGACACGATTGCGCTCCTCAACGACGAAATCGACAAGGGCAAGAAAGTCCTGTTCGAAGGCGCGCAGGCCACGATGCTCGACATCGACTATGGCACGTATCCGTACGTCACGGCCTCGCACCCCGTCGCTGGCGGCCCGACCGTCGGCGCCGGCGTCGCACCGAAGAAGATTGACAAGGTTGTCGGCATCGTCAAAGCGTATTGCACGCGCGTCGGCGAAGGCCCGTTCCCGACGGAGCAGCTCAACGCCATCGGCGACAAGATCCGCGAGGAAGGCCACGAGTACGGTGTCGTCACGGGCCGTCCGCGCCGCACGGGCTGGCTCGATGCCTGCGTCGTCCGCTACGCTGGGCTCCTCTCCGGCATCGACTACATGGCCGTCACGCGTCTCGACATCCTCGACAGCTTTGACGAGATCAAAATGTGCGTCGGCTACAAGTACAAAGGCGAGCTCCTGAACGAAATCCCGGCCAGCCTGAAAATCTTAGCCGACGTCGAGCCGGTCTATGAGACGTTCGAAGGCTGGAAGACGGACATCACGAAGGTCCGCAAGTACGAAGACCTGCCCGAGAAGGCCAAGAAGTACCTCGAGCGCATGGCCGAAGTCACGAACATCAAGCTCGGCATCGTCTCCGTCGGCCCGAACCGCGACGAGACGATCGTCATCGCAAAAGACATCTTTTGATGTTTTGACTGCTGGATAAAACTTCAGAACAATATAGAAAAACAGGTGACGCACGAAATTTTGTACGCCACCTGTTTTTTATCTGTATAATTCGCAAAACAGTCGACAAAGGTAGCGAAGCACGAAACACCATCCACCTCTCTCACCACAGCTTCCTCTGCTTCGACAGTTTTCAAAAACGCTTGCACATCACTTGCATCTTTTTCCCGTAGAACGCGAGACCGTAGCCGTAGACGGTCGGCGTCTTGCGGCTGCGGAACTCTGCAAGGTAGTCTTTTGTTTCGATCTGTGCGAGGGCTTCTGCGGCCTTGCCCGCAAGATCGTCGCCTTCGTCCGCGACTTTGAACTCGAGCACGATACCACTCGGCTGGTCTTCTTTTGGAAATGCCGCAACATCGTAACGGCCGTAGCCCGACTCGCGGTTTGAGCGGACTTCGTAATCCGGCACGAGCAGCGCCGTCATGCCGAGCAGGAAACCGTGGTAGAAGGACTCCTTATCCGCCGTGTCAAAGAAACTCGCAAGGTTCTCAAGATACTGCGACATTCCGGTCTGGACAACATCCGTCTTGCCTGCAAGAAACGCACGCAGGAGGTTCGACGCGCCCATCGAAAGCCGACAGCCGCTCATGCGGTCGATGACTTCGATGCGATAGAGATTCAGCACTTCGCGATTCGGAATGATGAGGTTGGTCGTTTCCCCGAAATCCGCAGCTTCTTCGCGTTCACTTGTCAGATAACCCGTCGTGAGCAGCATCGTGTAAAGCGCGGTTGGATTCTGGTAGATTTCGCTATAGATGAAGCTTTCACGCACCTCCGTCACGATAGGCTGGCCAAGCAGGACGCCTTGGAGTGTTTCCATTGTATCGGTGTCGACTTCGTGCAACATTTCCTGCAAGATGACATTTCCCGACGTGTTGCCCCAATACGGGCGTGGCGTGCAGTCATTGTCAAAATAATTCACAACGGACCAGGGATTGTAAATCTCATAACCGCTGATGCGGTAACCATCATACCAGCGCGCAAGTTCCGGCATCTTGTCTGCGTGCCCGAGATCAGCCGCCATCACCGCAACTTCGTCTTTCGTGAAGCCGATCAATGTCGGATATTTCGATGCTGTCAGGCTGTCGACGCGCAGATTGTTGAGATCAGAGAAAATGCTTTCCTTTGAAATGCGCAAGACGCCCGTGAGGACGGCGAAGTCCAGCGCGTTATTTGACTTCAGTGCCGCCGTGAGAAACCCGCGAAAAAAATCAATGCCATCCTCATAGTACTCATGTTCCCACGATGACTGGATCGGCACATCATATTCGTCAATCAAGAGCACTGGCTTCCTGCCATAATATGCTTCCATTGCTTGCAGCAGAAACTTCAACGCCGCCCGGCAGACTGGCAAACCGGCCTCGCTCTTCTGCAATTGTTCAAAAACACTGCGCCCTCGTACAGAAATGTCTCTCGCATTCAACAAGTACCGTTGTTGGTCAAAGAGCTCGCTCAGGTAATACCGGATGGTGCCTTGCATTTCTTCCCAGTTCTTCGCTTTCCAATCCTTCAAGGATAAAAAGAGAACAGGCCGCGTGCCCTGCATCACCATCGCTGCCGGATTCTTCGTGATGGCCAGCCCGTCAAAAAGTTTCCGATGTGCTTCAGCATCCTCGCTATCAAGAAAATACCGCAGTGTTGATAACGTCAATGTTTTGCCGAAACGACGCGGGCGCGTGATGAGCGTCACCTCTGCCAAATCTTCCAAGAGCCGACCAAGTTCTTCCGTCTTATCTACAAAATAATATTTCTCGCGTGCTTTCGCAAAATCATCCACACCAATCGGCATACGTGTCATTTTTATCGCTTTCATGCTGCTGCACCTCTCTCGTAGTCCCGTTTCCTCTATTTTATCACATCCACTTCCTCAAAAAGCAAGGCACCACACGAAAATGTTTCTTCGTGCGGCGCCTGATTTTATTTCATTCCAAAATGCCGAATGAGGTCACCGTCCTCTCACGCAGCCTCCCTGATAAATCCGAATCAATCTGAAACAAAGAGGAAATTTCGATATGCTGTCGAATGTAGGATTTAAGAAATATGGGTCAATCACAAAACCTGTGGGATTCGAATAGCTTAGACGAATAATTCATGTTGTCAAAAAAGAGGACATCCGCTAAGATGTGGAAATG
>OMZR01000075.1 GCA_900315575.1 uncultured Veillonellaceae bacterium | reverse complement strand
AAATGTGGGACACGCCATTGAGGAAGTGACATTTATGCAGTCTTGATGCGGAAAGAGGCAGATTCATTCGCGGATAAGCCTCGTTGAATAATTCAGGATGGACGTTGCAGAAATGTAGCGTCCATTTTTATTTTCTTTCCTCTTCCCGAATTTCTTATTTTATTCTGCTAATTTTTTGTTATAATAAACTATAAAGAGTATTCGACTTGCATTTTGCGGATAAGTAAGAATTCGCAAAGGAGGGGAACCATGAAGAAGGTTCTTTTGATTGCGATCATGATCTATGTTATCATCATCGCTGCAGGCGCGACGGTTTATTTCATGTTCAGCGAACCACCGGCACCGCCGCCTGCACGTGCAGCAGAAACATCGAGCAACATGGCAAAAGATTTTGCTGATCGTATGAAAGATACAGCTGATACGAAAAGCAGTGGAACTATGAAGAAAGAATCACAATCGGGCAGTCGCCAGACAGCTGACGCCATCATTGCCGGGATGAAGGTGGAAAATCGTGGTGGCATTACGCTTTATACATATGACTATCCGAAAAGGCCAACACCTGGCGTTTATCTGCGGCCATTTCTTGTGACGGACGGTGTAGAATGGGTTTTAAAGTTCGATCTTTATTATTACTACAACATCAGCGATCCGCAGAAAACGGCGTGGATTCATGGAGATGCGCTCAATGTCAATATCGATGGAAAGATTTCAAACCTTCATTTTCTCCCACATGATCGACGTGACAAGATGAGTTCGGATGCAGAAAACCTCGCGGAGAGTTATGTTCATGATGCGACGGAGGAAGAAGTTGCAATTCTGCGTTCTATTGCGCATTCACAGACTGCTACGATCACATACTATCAGGCGGATGGCAGCGTTGAACGTAGTCATACTCTGACATTGGAAGAAATTCGACGCATTCGGAATGTCTTGGATCTTTATGACGAAGAAACAAAGGAGGATGTCTGATGAGTCATTCAATGGACCAGCCCATGAAGATCCTTGCGGTCGATGACGACGATTCTATCCGCGATCTGCTGACGATTCAGCTTCGGCGTCATGGTTACGACGTTCTCACAGCTGCCGATGGTGAAGAAGCGCTGGAAAAAGCTCCTGCAGCGGATTTCGTCGTGCTTGATCTCATGCTGCCGAAACTCGATGGCTACGAAGTGTGTCGCCGTCTCAAGAGTGTTGAAAAAACAAAGAACATTCCCATCATCATGCTGACGGCCAAGACCGAGGAAATCGATACCGTGCTTGGTCTCGAGCTCGGAGCTGATGACTACATGGCAAAACCGTTCTCCATGCGCGAGCTCCTCGCGCGCATCAAGGCCGTCAGCCGCCGCGCGCAAAAGCCCGAGGACCCAGGGGAGGGCCAACTCACCATGCGCCTCGGCCCGCTCGTCATGGACTTCGGCGCCTATCGCGCGATCCTCGCTGGCCGCGACCTCCAGCTCACGCCGAAAGAATACGAGCTCCTGAAACTCTTCCTCACTCACATTGGCCGCGCCTACACGCGCGACGAACTCCTGACACGCATCTGGGGCTACGAATATTACGGCGACACCCGCACCGTCGATGTCCACATCCGCCACCTCCGCAGCAAGCTTGCCGCCGCGCCGGAGATTGCAAAAGCGATCGAAACCGTCCGTGGGGTCGGGTATCGCTTTCAATATGAAGAAAAGTGAACAAACCAGCCCCTTCGGGGGCTTTTTTAGTGGCCGAAAAGCCCCAATTGTGCGATAATAAAGGTGTTGAAGCAAGATTTACAGAAACGTAACATTACTTCAACAATCGCGCCTCGCCTCTGAGGTACAATTAGGAAGCACTGAAGAAATCCGCCCGCCCATCTTGGCGCATCTTTTCTGTCCTCTCTTCGTCGGCAAATCCTCGACGTAGCTCTGCTACGCCTGCGGTTTGCTTCCTCGATAGGAGCAGAAAATCTGCACCCATCTGGACGACCGTCTTTCTTCATCGCTTCCCTGTGTATTTGATATGACGAAAGGGGAACCCACCATGTATGCCATCATCGATGTCGGCTCGAATACGGTCCGTATGAACATCTACAAGCTCGAGAACGGCCAGTTCTCGCTCGTCATGGGCAAGAAGGAGTCCGTCGGGCTCGCTTCTTACGTGAAGAACGGGCAGATGCTCCCCGAGGGCGTCAATCGCGCCTGCGAAGTCCTGACGGAGTTCCGCACGATTTTGCAGGACCTCAAGATCACGAACTACCACGTCTTCGCGACGGCGGCGCTCCGCAACGCTGCGAACAGCCGCGCGGCCGTCGAGGAAATCATGGAGCGCACGGGCATCAAGGTCGAAGTCATCTCGGGCGAGACCGAGGCCGAGCTCGACTTCGTCGGCGCCTCGCATGCCGTCGAGGTCACGGAAGGGCTCCTCATCGATATCGGCGGCGCCTCGACCGAGCTCGTCGTTTACAAAGATGGCGAAATCCAGAAAAAGGTGTCGCTCCCGATCGGCTCGCTCAACACGTATGACCGCTACGTCACGAACCTGCTGCCGAGCCGCGCCGAGCGCAAGGCCATCAAGCAGATGGTGCTGAACCTCCTGAAGCAGGACGCCGACCTCAACTATGGCGAGTACAAGATCGTCTGCGGCGTCGGCGGCACGATCCGCGCGGCGCGCAAGCTTAACAATTACCTGTTCCAGCTGCCGATTGCGAACACGCAGATCAAGGCGCCGAACATCAAGAAGATGCTGAAGCTCCTCGAAAACGACGAGGGCGAGGCCATCCCGGTCGAGACGCTCGAAGTGCTGCTCAAAGTCGTCCCCGACCGCGTGCGCACGGTGCTGCCGGGCATGATCATCCTCTATACGCTCGTGAAGCATTTCCACAGCGACTACGTCGAGGTCACGCGCGCCGGCGTCCGTGACGGCTATCTCTATCGCTACGTGCTCCGCCCAAACGAGCCGGGGAGCGATGCTCCCGCAACCGAAATCACGCCCGCGCAGGCCGATGGCGCTATCGCTGCGGCTGGAACCGCAGAAGGACAGGCAGGTGACATCTGATGCTCGACATCCGCAGAAAGCTGGAAGAGACCGTCGATACCAGCTACACGCAGGACCGCGAGCTTTCGTGGCTGCGTTTCAACGAGCGCGTGCTCGACGAGGCGACGGACGAGACCGTGCCGCTCTTCGAGCGCATGAAGTTCGTCGAAATCTTCACGAGCAACCTCGATGAATTCTTCATGGTGCGCGTCGGGAGCCTGTTTGACCTCAAGCACATCAAGCCCGACAAGATCGACAACAAGAGCGGCCTGACGCCGGGCGAGCAGCTCGCGGCCATCTTCCGCGAGACGCGCCGCCTCTACAAAAAGCGCGATGACATCTATGCAAAGCTCCAGCGCGCGCTCGAACAGCATGGCGTCGTCCACCTCCATGTCGATGACATGGGGCTGGAGGAGCGGCAGTATTTCGAGCAGTATTTCCGCGAGCAGCTGCTGCCCGTGCTGTCGCCGCAGGTCATCGACCTCCATCATCCGTTCCCGCATCTCGAAAACAAGGAGCTGCTCGTCGGCGCGCTCCTCAAGCACGAACGCCATGTCACGCTCGGCATGGTGCCGCTCGCGCCGTCACTGCCGCGTTTCCTGATTGCGCCGGGCAACCGCATGGCGTACGTCTTGCAGGAAGAGCTCATCCAGGCCTACCTCGACAAGATTTTCACGAACTACCCGATCATCGACCGCTCCGTTTTCGCCGTGACGCGCAACGCCGACATCAACCCCGACGACGAGGAAATGGACTACGGCGAGGACTACGTCTCGCAGATGCGCAACGTGCTGAAAAAGCGCCGCCTGCTGCCGCCCGTGCGGCTCGAAATCCAGACGCAGGGTGACAGCCTCGTCGCGCCGTGGCTCTCGAAGCGCCTCGACATCCCGCTCGAACAGGCGTATGTCACGGCTGCGCCGCTCACGATGCCGTACGTCTACGGCCTCGAAGACCATTTCACCGGCCACCAGCGCGCCGAACTCTGCTATCCGCCCTACGACTGCGTCACGGGCATCGAGCGCTTTGGCGAAAAGCCCATGATGGACGTCATCCGCAAGGACGACGTGCTGCTGACGTACCCGTACGAGGACTTCGGGATTTTCCTGCAAGTGCTGCGCGAGGCCGTCAACTCGAAGGACGTCGTCTCTATCAAAATCACGATTTACCGCGTCGGCAAAGGCCACGTCAAGCTCATGAACTACCTGATTCTCGCGGCCGAGCTCGGCAAGGAGGTCACGGTGCTTTTGGAACTCAAGGCGCGTTTTGACGAGCAGAACAACATGGACTGGGTCGACAGCCTGCGCGACGCGGGCGTCCATATCCTCTACGGCTTCGAGGGGTACAAGGTGCACGCGAAGCTCTGCCTGATTACGGAGCGCCGCGAGGGAAAAATCAAGTACATCACGTACGTCGGCACGGGCAATTTTAATGCGAAGACCGCGCACCTCTACACCGACTTCGCGCTCATGACCGCCGACGATGCCATCGGCCGCGACGCCTCGATGTTCTTCCGCAACATGGGCATCTCGAACCTGCGCGGCAGCTACGAGAAATTCCTCGTCGCGCCGTCGTCGCTGAAATCGGGGCTCCTGCACCTCATCGATGGCGAAATCGCGAAGGCCGAGCGCGGCGAGCCCTGCGGCATCCGGCTCAAGATGAACTCCATCACGGACCGCCAGCTCATCGACGCGCTCCAGCGCGCGGGCGCAGCGGGCGTGCGCATCGACATGGTCGTGCGCGGAATATGCTGCCTCGTGCCCGGCATCCCGGGACTCACGGAGAACATCCACATCCACAGCATCGTCGGCCACTTTCTCGAACACGCGCGCATCTTCGCGTTCGGCCAGGGGGAGGGCACGAAGCTCTACATCGCCTCGGCCGACTGGATGACGCGCAACACGGAGAACCGCGTCGAAATCGCCTGCCCGATCGAGAAGCAGGAACTCAAAGACCAGATCCTCCGCATGTTCGACGTCCAGTTCCACGACACGAAAAAAGGCCGCCGCATCGGCCCCGACGGCCGCTACCACCACATCCGCCCCGACCGCGGGCAGGACGCGCAGGCCGTGTTCATGCAGCGGGCGAAAGAGCGCGTCATGAAGTAAGGAAAGTTTCAGGAGGAACCCACACCATGAAGATGAACGTAGAGAATCTCAACCTGTTCTACGGCGAGCATCAGGCGCTGTTTGACGTCAACCTGCCCGTCCCAAAGCACAAGGTCGTCGCCCTCATCGGGCCGTCGGGCTGCGGCAAGTCGACGTTCCTGCGCACGCTGAACCGCATGAACGACCTCATCGACGGCGTGCGCGTCGAGGGCGACATCTCACTGGACGGGGAGGACATCTACGCGCAGGGCACGGACCTCGTCGAGCTCCGCAAGCGCGTCGGCATGGTGTTCCAGCGGCCCAATCCTTTCCCGATGTCCATCTACGACAACGTCGCCTACGGCTGCCGCGTCCACGGCCTGACGGACAAGAAGAAGCTCGACGAGATCGTCGAGAAGAGCCTGCGCGGTGCCGCGCTCTGGGACGAGGTCAAAGACCGCCTGAACGCCTCGGCGCTCGGCATGTCCGGCGGCCAGCAGCAGCGCCTCTGCATCGCGCGCGTCATGGCCGTCTCGCCCGAAGTCGTCCTGATGGACGAGCCCTGCTCGGCGCTCGACCCGATTTCCACGATGAAGATCGAGGAGCTCGTCACGCAGATCAAGAAGGATTTCACGATCGTCATGGTCACGCACAACATGCAGCAGGCCGCCCGCGTCTCCGATTACACGGCGTTCTTCCTCAACGGCAAGCTCATCGAGCACGACAAGACCGACGTCATCTTCACAAAGCCGCATGACAAGAAGACGGAAGACTACATCACGGGGAGGTTCGGCTGATGCAGGAAATACAAAAGACCCGCCAGGAATACATCCAGGCGCTCGCCGACGTGCAGGGGAAGGTCTACCAGATGGGCCTCAGGGCCGAGGCGGCCGTGCAGCTGGCGCTGCAGTCGCTCCTCGAAAACGACCACGAGCTCGCCGACCGCGTCATGCGCGAAGATGACGACATCGACGACATGATTATTGACATCGAGAACGACTGCATCCTCCTGATCGCGAAGCAGCAGCCGATGGCGCACGACCTTCGCGTCATCGCGACGGGCTTCAAGATTTCGACCGACATCGAGCGCATCGGCGACCATGCCTTTGACATCGCCCGCACGGCGAAAAGCGACGGCCAGCTGCTCGACCGCGAGCACGCCGCCCTCGTGAAGGAGCTCGGCGACTGCGCGATTGAGATGGTGGGCAAGGCGATGGAAGCCTACCGCGACGCCAACGTCCGCCTCGCCGACGAAGTCCGGCATATGGACAAGCGCATGGACGACATCTTCCAGCGCACGTTCTACGCGCTCTCGCATTTCGTGAGCGAAAGCGGCACGCGCCCCGAGGAAGCGACAAAGCTTCTCTTCATCGCACGTTTCCTCGAACGCATCGGTGACCACGCCGTCAATATTGCCGAATGGGTCGTGTACCTTGAAACGGCAGAGAGAATCCGGACGCGCAAAGCGCGGTACGAGAAATGAACCAAAATTCCTGCAGATATTGAATCACCTCATGACTTGTTGTAAAATAAGACATTGCGAGGTGAGGTCAGGTGCATCAGGAAACGATTGAAAAAGTGGAAGCCTCGATAAAAGGCTGGCAATTTCTTCAAAGTTTGCCAACCGAGATTGTGGGCTTCCACTTTTCGTTTGTCAGGGAACCGCATGAAGATATGTACGACATTTTCTCGTATCAAAATCCTGTCATCCACAAAGGGGCAACAGCGTATTATCATGAAGAAACACAGGAGTACAAGCTGCGTGTCCGCATTGGCTTTGTTGAGTTTTGCCGGATCGAATTCATCTCGGAATCACTCGAATCCTTTTCAGAGGCGTTAAAAAAGCAACTTGCACCGCTGCTTGAGGACATGGTAACTTTTCATCCTGAATCTGTCAGTACCCTTGTTCGCAAAAAGGGAATCTGTGATTGGACATATGCAAAAAAGTTGCCGGAGGTGCTTGAAGGTCACCATCTTTTCATTCGTCCGCAGCAACCTGTTAAGATTACGAATGGATCGTATATCATCATCGACTACGTTGATTTTGAACAGGAAAGTGATGTCACAATTTATTACAATATGTATCGCGATGAATTTTTTGGAGAAGCACGTGCACACTCCATCCCTGATGTCACCTATGAATTTGATTGCTACGAGCTTGACGAACTCCAGAAAAAGATTGAAGAATGTCTTGTACCACGTCTACGTGCAGCACGCACTCTAGCCTCCATACTCGAGAAAAAGAATGCCACTCTGAAGGCCGAGAACGATATCATTGTAAAGTCTATTACAAAACGAGAAAAGCTATCTGCAAAATCAACAGCTGAAGGAGAGAATAACGCTACATGATTGTCATCGAAAAAGCCATCCTGCACATCCTTGATTTCACGTCGGGTGTCACGGTCTATTCCGACCAGCCCATGGAGCTCGAAGACTCCGTGCAGACGTTCTTGCAGAAGCATCTCGAAAAGACGTTCGCGCGCACGGATGCCAAGGCGGGCACGTTCTACGATGACAGCGCGTTCCAGAAAGCGTATCAGGGGTATCTTTCGGGCGCGACGGATTTCGTTTCCTTCACGAAAGACATCGCCAAAAAGCTTGAAAACGCCTACCTGCATACCGACGAACCCGTCTCGACGGACATCATCTGCCTTGATCTGCGTGTTGACGACCGTCGTCAGTTCGTCATTCTCAAATGCACGAACCATACGGGATACGTCCATCAGGTCAACCAGACGGAGCAGGGCGTCGAAAACGACATCATCCATCATTACGCCATCCTGCCGGGGCCAGGGCAACGCATCGACGAGTTCGTCGTTATCGATGCCGAGACGCTGGCGCTGCATCTCGTCGCAAAGAAATACAGCGTCGATGGCGACAGCTGCCTCGTGCTGCCAGAGCTGCTGCTCGAGTGCAATCTTGCACCTTCGCAGAAAGACGCGCTTAAGAGCCTGCAGGATACAACAGCGAAAGTCGCGGAATCGTATGGACAGGACGGCGTCACGGCGGCTGCGGCGGCAAAAAATTACGTTGCTGAGCATATGGAAATTTCCGACGAACTCGACCTCAAAAAGGCGGGGGAGGAAATTTTTGCCGGACAGCCAGCGATGCAGGCCGACTACAACCGCCAGATTGAGGAACAGGGCTTTGAGGCGCCCGTCCGGATGGATCAGGAGCAGACGCTCAAAAAAGTCGCGAAGCACAAGCTCAAGACCGACACGGGCATCGAGCTCACGATTCCGACCGATTACTTTGACAACACGCAGTACCTCGAATTCAACAACTGCGAAGACGGCACGATTTCCATCACCATCAAACACGTCGCGAGCATTGTGAATCGCTGATGAGGGGGCAGGCATGAAGCACGAAGTCTATGGCGACCTCACGAACGTCAAAGGGTACCTCGTCAAAGAGCTGGAAGCCATTTATGAGGAAATCGTCCCGCGCGAGCAGCTGACGACGCCAGAGCTCGACGAAAAGCTTTTGGATCTCACAGACGCGCTCGGCCGCGAAATTGCTGTCTACCTGAGCCGCCAGGGCCGCGTGCTCGCTGTGTCGGTCGGCGACAATGCGACCGTCGACCTGCCGGAGGTCAAGAGCCGCAAGACGCTGCGCCTTTCGGGCGTGCGCTGCCTTCATACGCATCCGAGCGGCGACACGGAGCTCTCGGGGCCTGACCTCTCATCGCTCAGGCGGCTGCGCTTTGACGTCATGGCCGCGCTTGGCCGCGATGATGACGGCAGCGTCTGTGGTACCATCGGCTTCTTTTCAGGCACGAAACGGTCAGACGGTACGCCGGAGCTTTCCGTTGTCGGCTCGCTCCACGAGGCGCAGCTCTTAAAAATTCACGTTGGCGCGCTCACCGCTTCGATCAACAAGCACCTTGCGGCGGGGGAGCGCACGAACGCGACGGGCAAGGTGCGCGAGACCGCCATCCTTGCTGGGCTCGAAACTGGGTGTCGCACGACGGCGGCAGAAGATTCACTGGCCGAGCTGCGCCGTCTCGTCGATACGGCGGGCGCCGATGTCGTCGGCACATGTCTCCAGCGCAAGGAGAAACCAGACGCCGCGTTCTTCCTCGGGCGCGGCAAGGTGCATGAAATCGCCATGGCCGCGCAGGAAACCGACGCGACGATGCTTGTGCTCGACGACGAGATCACGCCGTCGCAGCAGCGCAACCTCGAATCGGAACTCGGCCTCAAAGTGCTTGACCGCACGGCGCTGATTCTCGACATCTTCGCCCAGCGCGCCCGCACGCGCGAGGGCAAGCTGCAGGTCGAGCTTGCACAGCTCCGCTATCTTCTGCCGCGGCTCGGCGGCCTCGGCTTCGTGCTTTCGCGGCTTGGCGGCGGCATTGGCGCGCGTGGCCCCGGCGAATCGAAGCTCGAACTCGACCGCCGCCGCATCCGCACGCGCATCCACATTGTCGAGGAGCAGATTCGAGACGTGCAGAAGAACCGCACCCTGCATCAGCGCCGCCGTCGCAATTCCACGTTGCCGCTCGTCGCGCTCGTCGGCTATACGAATGCCGGAAAATCGACACTGCTGAACCGCCTGACCGGCGCCGAGGCCTTTGCCGAAGACAAGCTCTTTGCGACGCTTGACCCGCTGACGCGCCACCTCACGCTGACAGATGGGCAGGAATGCCTCTTGACAGATACCGTCGGCTTCATCCAGAAACTGCCGCATACGCTCGTGCCTGCGTTCCAGGCAACGCTCGAAGAAGTGCAGGAAGCCGACCTGCTGCTGCATGTTGTCGATGGCACAAGCCCGCAGGCCGAGCAGCAGATCAGCGCCGTCATCGACGTCCTGCGCGACATCGGCACCGAGACGAAACCGACGCTTTACGTCTTCAACAAAGTCGACCAGATAGAAGAAGCAGGCAGCGGGGCAGGGGATCATGCGTTCGCCGCACTGCTGCGCGACCGCGAGAGCGTCCTCGTTTCCGCGCTTTCTGGGCAGGGCATCGAAGCGCTGCTTGAAAAAATCGCCGCGTTCTTCCGCCGCCAGCGCCGCACGATGGAGCTTTTGCTCCCATTTTCCGCAGGCGCCCTGCTCTCGCGCTTGCATACACTCCATGCCGTGCAAAAGGAAGAATACACAGGCGAAGGTATCCGCGTGACGGCACGCGTCGATGATGAGCTTGCAAAGCAGTGCGAGCCATTTGCATGCCAGCCAGAGCAAAATCCATAAACAGCAACACCATCCAGAAGGAGTCTTATCATATCTATGTTTTCTGAACAGCTCAGACAGTACAAAGACGAAATCCTAGCGAAATATCAGCCGCAGTTCCAGCGCCTCGACGCTATTTCCGAGGAGAACACGCTCAAAGTCCTTGACGCCATGCGCGAGTGCAAGGTGTCGGATGCCCATTTCAACACGACGACGGGCTATGCCTATGATGATATCGGCCGCGGCAAGCTCGAAGAGCTCTATGCCAAGGTCTTTGGCGCCGAGCGTGCGCTCGTGCGCACGCAGTTCGTCAGCGGCACACATGCGCTCGCGACCGTGCTATTCGGCATTTTGCGCCCCGGCGACGAGCTCGTTTCGCTGACGGGCAAGCCCTACGACACGATGCAGACCGTCATCGGCTACGATAACCCGAGCCCCGGCTCGCTCAAAGAATTTGGCGTGCTCTACAACGAACTGCCAATGGTTGATGGCAAAGTCGACATGGCACACATCAAAGACGTCATCACGCCGAAGACGAAGATGGTCGAGATCCAGCGTTCGCGCGGCTACAGCATGCGAAATCCGCTTACGATCGACGACATCCGCGCCATCACGGACGAGGTGCATCGCCTGAAGCCCGACTGCGTCTGCTTCGTCGACAACTGCTATGGCGAATTCGTCGATACCGTCGAGCCGACGCAGGCCGGTGCCGACATCATGGCAGGCTCGCTCATCAAGAACCCCGGCGGCGGCATCGCGCCGACTGGCGGCTACATCGTTGGTCGTGATGACCTCGTCGAACTCGCGTCGTACCGCCTGACGGCGCCGGGCATGGGCGACGAGCTCGGTGCCAGCCTCTCGAACAACCGCTTGCTGTTCCAGGGCTTCTTCCTCGCGCCGCACGTCACGGCGCAGGCCATCAAAGGAGCCATCTTTGCGGCGGCGCTCTTTGACAAGCTCGGCTACAAGACGCTGCCGCTGCCGACGGCCCCGCGCGGCGACATCATCCAGGCCATCGAACTCGGCAGTGCCGAAAAGCTCATCGCGTTCTGCGGCGGCATCCAGAAATATTCGCCGGTCGATTCGTTCGCGGCGCCGGAACCGTGGGATATGCCGGGCTACGCCGACAAGATCATCATGGCAGCCGGCACGTTCGTGCAGGGCGCGAGCATCGAATTCTCCGCCGACGGCCCGCTCCGCGCCCCCTACAACGTCTACCTCCAAGGCGGCCTGACCTTCGAACATGCTATCATCGGCATCCTCGGAGCCGCGCAGGCGATTGAAGAACTCGGGAAATAATTTCAATATCAACGTTTCGATATCGCTAAAGCAGAACAACAATGCTTTAGCGATATTTTTTGAAAAAGATGAAGGGAATAAAGTACTTCTCGTAGAATATAGAAAAACAAGATAAATAGATTAAAAGAATCGCAATTTGCCGTACTATAGACAAGCCTCGGAAGCATCTTTCATCGGACGACCGCGCGGCCGTTTGGGCTTCGTGATGACATCCTGATTTTTCTTTGGACGCCCGCGCTTTTTCTTTTCCGGCTGAGGAATTGGCTGGGATAATCCAAGGCGCTCAAGCTCATCGAATTCCAGTTTCAGCGTATGCACCCATCCACCATCATCTGTTCTCGGGTATTCGGGCGCGTCGATTTTCCTCCAGACCTCATTCAGGTCTTCCATAAGCTCGCCATAGGCCATTTCCTTCAGCAAACCGCAATCTTTCGCTTTTGCGAGCATGCGGCAGGTCATAACTGTTGAAAGGAAATTCACGAACTCCGAGCCAATCACCGTGAAATCGCCCTGCGCACCTGTCTTGTCAAGGCATTCATCGCTCTTGTAGCGACGGAACACCAGCTCCAGCTTCCACCTGTCGTCGTAACACTGGTAAGCAGTTTCCAGCGGCATGTCGCGGTCGGATTCCAAGACCATCACGCCGAAAGTCTCGCGCTTGCGTTCGTATTTGGCCGGATCGAAGCTGCCATGGAACTTGGCCTTGTTGAGGAAGGCCGCTTCCTCCGACGCATACAGGCTGGCATCCTTGAATGTGTAGAGGAAATGCCCGCCCTTGATCTTGGCTTTCTTGTACAGCACGCGCTTCTCGATGCCGCAGAGCACGCCCTCGAAGTCCAGCATATGGTTGTTGGCGATGCGCACGTCGTTGCGCTTGATCGGCGTAAGGAAATGGAGGTTTGGGCGGTCTTCCAGTTCCGCCTTGATCTTGCTCGGTGGGAAGCCCTTGTCAGCAACGATGATGCCGTTTCGGATGTCATTGTCCTTGATGAAAGCCGGATACGAAGAAGCATCGATGCTGTTGCCGGGAAAGACTTCTGCGCAGATCGGCTCCATGCGCTCGATGTCGTAAGCGTAAAGCACGGACAGCTCCTTGCGACCTTTCACGCGCCCCTTGTACGAGAAATGGGAAAGGTCGTTGACGGTGCTCGTATCCTGCTTCAGCGTTCCGTCGATGGCGACATGGTGCTCCGCAGCGGTAGCGGCGATCCGCCGGTCGTAGAACTGCTTGCGCCTCTGGCCATCCTGGCCGATCTTCTGCAGCAGGCGCGAGACCGTATTGGTGGAAAGCGCAGCGCCGGGATAGAACTCGCTGATGAAAGACTTCTCGTACTGCGCGGACATTCTGGAATTCGTTACGGATGGACGGATCACTCTGAGAGAGGCGATGGACATGATGGAAAAAGCTTCCTCCGGCTGGTACACCGCCAGGAGATCGTCCAGCAAGTCCTGCGAGACCGAATGGACGAAAGCCGATGATCCATAGGACAGCATCGTCGGCTTCGAGATTTCATCCATCTTGTGAATCGGCACGTACTGATGATTGATGATATGGCCTATGACCTTGCCGTTTCGCGGCTTGGGGTTGCCGCCGGGGACATATGTGATGCCAGCCCGCTCGCGCACAGGATACTGGTTCGGCCCGGGCCGTCCGTTGTTCTCTACGACGGTATTTTTCGGCCGAGCAACCGCACGAATGATGGCAGGAACCTTCATCTGGAATCCCTCCTTATATATAGTCCTATTATACAATTTTCGGTACTATATATAAAGGGGGTTCAGACCTGTTTTGCAATAATCTTTGACAGAAGAGAATTGCAAAGTTGCTGAATTTCAAGGAATCCACGCGATCTTATCCCGAGGATTTTTCAGAATGTCGATTTTACGGGTTTCGTTATAGTCCGGCAAATTGGGAAAGTTTTAATATATTGACTGCCGTTTTTCAAATTCCAAAACGAATTTGTATTTCCCTTCGCATAGTCAAGCGTGTATTCATCAGCATAATGGGCAAGCATCTCCAGCATACCCGGCTCTATAAAAT
>OMZR01000091.1 GCA_900315575.1 uncultured Veillonellaceae bacterium | reverse complement strand
CCTGAATTATTCAACCGGCAAAGGATCAACACTGTCGAGCCCTTGCCATAACTAACGAAATGCTTCTTTCCGTCCTTCACCCGATGGGTTGAGACGAAAGAGTAGCAAAAAAGAGCATAACCCGCTAAAATGTTGAGTGACGAAACAAAACACGAAAGCGGGGATGCTCTCATGAATAGCCTATCAAACATCAACATCAAGTGCAAGTCAAATTTCTCCATCAATTTCTCCGGCGGCGACATGACATCTGATGCCGGTCTGGCGCTTTTGAACGAATTCATGGGTGCCATCGGCTTCAGTCGTATGGCGAAAGATGCCTTCGGACAGTCTTGCTCGCTCAAAACGTACGACAACGCTGACCTCTTGGCACAGAAGATTCTTATGCTGCTGTGCGGCTACGGCACGGATGACGAGGCGGATCATCTGGCTCATGACCCGATGTTCCGGCTCTTGCTCGGCAAGAAACGTCTGGCTTCGCAACCGACGCTATCGCGCTTCGTCAGGCGCCTTGACGAAAGTTCTGTTCACCATATGGAGAAATTAAATTGGAACCTTCTGCGGCTTGCGTACCAACGCAAGCCACCAGAGAACATCGTTTTGGACGTGGATACCACACTGCTTCCGACGTACGGGAAGCAGGAGGGCGGGGCGTACGTCTACCATTACGACGCGGTCGGCTTCCATCCCATCGCGGTTTTTGACGGATTGACAGGAGATCTTGTTCGCGTAGAGCTCCGCAAGGGAAATCATTACTGCGGGAAGGATGCAGACATGTTCCTGAAGCCGGTGCTGGAAGCGTACGACCGCGATTATCCGGGCACGAATGTTCTCATGCGCGGTGACAGCGGTTTTGCGACCCCGAAGCTTTACGACCTTGTGGAATCCTACGGCTACCAATACGTCATCCGCCTGAAGCAAAACCAGCGCTTGGTGGATGCCGTGAAAGATGTTTGCGATGAGGTGACAGCCGAGGCCGTGAAGAGCGACAAGACGTATTTCGTCCGCTACTGCGAATTCAAATACCAAGCGGCTTCCTGGTCTCGCGAGCGCCGCGTCGTTTGCAGAATCGAGCTTCACAAGCGCGAGGAGCAAAGCCTGTTCCCGGATTCCCTGATGTTCATCGTCACGAATCTCGATGCGCCGATGCAGGAGGTGGTTGCCGCTTACTGCAAACGCGGGACGATGGAGAACTTCTTCAAGGAAGCCAAGAACGAGTTCGCGTTCACGCACATGAGCAGCCGCAGCATGCTGACGAATTCCAACCGATTGTGGATTGCCGCGCTGGCTTACAACATCTTCAACCTGTTCCGGCGGTTCTGCCTGAACAAGAAATGGCAGTCCTACCGAGCACACGAACTGCGCTTGCGGCTGATGAAAATTGCAGGCCGCGTGACAAGGCACGCGAACAAGACGATTTTCAAGCTGTGCAGCAGTTGCCCGCACCAAGAAGTGTTCCGGCAAGCGCATGTGCGAATATTGTCGCTGGCGGCATAGCTGTATCTTTGATCTTTGACATTGCGAAAAAGTTGTTTTGTCAGGTAGTGTTTCGCTGAAACACAACTGAATCGGCAATGCTGATTCACTAAGAGGCAATTCCGTCAGGAATGAGCCTCGTTGAATAATTCAGGTTTGGGAGGATTTTTTGATTTTTGCAACAGGAGGAATTCTTGGCATGCTGGCAGGTACAGCATTGATCTCCAATGACGAGAAGAGCAGCGAAGAGGAGGATGCAACGGGGACTGGAAATCCGGATGTTGATGAGTTGATGGCTGCATTTCAGAAAGAAACGGAAGATGCACTGGCAAGCTGCAAGACCGAAGAGGAGCGCAAGGCTGTCTATGAAGACATCCATCAGTCGATTCAGGCTTTGCAGGCATCCCTTGTAAAACGCCGCGCGCAGGAAGAAAATGACGATTCCGAGGAATGCGGAGAACGTCATTTTGTGGATGCTGAAAAAGAGACGTTGCCAAAGCCGGATGAAACGTTTGCCAATGAGCATGTGCAGAATGTCCAGCGGCTGATTGCCCAGATGGACCGTGCGCTCAAGCAGACAGTGGAGAACATGTATCCTGTCACCAGTCGTCCTTCCGCTCCTTCGTCTTCCTGTGATTCGTGATGGTCGGCAGGCCGAGTTCGTCGAGGACTTCGTTGACTTCATTGACATCGTAAAGGTGGCGCTGGATGAAGAATTCGACGATGAGATCTGTCTGGCTGCTGTTCGTCAGCGTATAGCCAGCGCGTTCCAGCAACATCTTCGTTTCATCAAGCGTGAGCTTCAGACCGAGTGCGAGGGCGAGAACCGTTTCTTTGGAGGGATGGTAGTCTTCGTCATTTTTCATTCTGGAAAAATGCGCCTTCGTGAGATCGGCATTTCGATAGAGATCGACATTTCGGACGCCCTTTTTCTTGATGAGCTTGAAGAGCAGGTCGTGAAAGCCTGGCTGAAGCATTTCTTGGAGGCCATGGAGCAGAGCGTCTTTGGCCGCATGCGAAAGGCTGCCTTTCTGGAGCGCACGCGTGGAGAGTGCTGCACCAACGATGAATGGCGCGGCAAAGCCTCCTGGTGCATCCGCAGGAACGTAATGCTCTTTCAGATAGCTCTGGACATCTTTCAGGAGTCGTTTTTTCTTGTCATCGTTCATTTCGTATACCTCAATGGCTTTCCGATTCAAGCGTTGATTTCCTCTATCTCATTTTTCAACAGGTATGATGGGAAATCCTTCCTGTGGTGTGGAGGGCTTTGAGAAAGCTGAAGCATTAAGAAAATTTATTCTTATACTGTCAAAAATATGATACTACAGGAATACATAGTGTGAGAAGAAAGCAATCGACGGAGAGTTGTATCGAACGATGCAGTTCCCCGTCGATTTGTTATGTGGTATTCCGGTGGCGGAACCATCTCGTCAGACGGTTTCCGAAAAATTCTCCGATGACGTTGCTCGTGAAACGAATGACGGCTCCGATGAAAACGACGAGGATGGCTGTGAGGTTGATGCCAAGAAACGTCAGGAGACCAATATGCGGGAGGCGGCCGTCGTCGCTCATGGCGATGACACGATGGGAAATCGGCGCAGCCAGAGGTTCGAGCAGATGCGCGACGAGAATGGCGAGGAGGAAGCCAACGATTTCGCGGACGATGCGCGGATGGTTCTGGAGCGGCCTCCAGATCAGCTTGTCGCACCAGTCATGAAACGTGTGGCGTTCTTTCAAAAATGCTCGTGCGTCTTGCAGGTGCGTGCTCAAGAAATCTATAAACCGGTTTATCGCTTGTCGAAGGTCTGTCGGCAGACTGGTGATGCGCTGGGCAAGCTCGCTCGGATGCGTGAAGCGGATGAGCTGCTCCTTGAGCTTGCGCAGAAAATCTCTGGGAAGGGAAATGCGCTGCAAGTTCAGGTTCAACGAAAAGCCTTTGAAGAAAGCGAATGTTGGTGCCAGGAGAAGCAGGAGCGACATGAAAATGAGCGAGAGGAGCAGGCTGAGGAGCTGCACGACGATAAACCCGAGGATGTGCCATGCGACACGTGCCGGATGCCGTTGCAGGAGTCTCTTCTTTTGAACCCACCAATGAGTCGCAGAGTCGGAAGTCGAACGATATATTTTTCGCAAGAAAGATTTCATGCAGAGCTCCTTTCCTGTGAATGTGTAACAGATAAGTATAGTATATGCGGTATGTTTTGAAAAAAGTCAACACCGTGTTGACTTTTTTAGGGGGGAAATCTGTTACCATAGCATTATCAGAATGAATTTCTTGCCACGAAGGAGGACTTTCTCATGAACCATTTGAAACTTTGCCCCGGCACGTTCACCTACAGCCCGGAGGACGACGACCTCCGGCGCACGCTTCTCATTTCCCGCCTCCTGATCGATGGCAAGGACTTCATCAAAGAAGTCCGATACTGGACGCGGGACAAGTATCTCAGTCCGCTCGAACCGGAGATCCTGTACGACATGTTGCACCACGAGTGGAAGCACATGGACAAAGTCTTCATCGCCGGATGCTCCTGCGGGCAGCCAGACTGCGATCCGCTCAAAGTTCATATCGAAGAAAAGAAATACACCATGATCTGGAGCCAGCTCACCCACATGGATGACCACACGAACGTTTTCGACATCAATCCCATCATCTTCGACAAAGAAGAGTATTTTGCGGAATTGGCCGCGATGCGGGAATGGATGTTGGAAAACTGGATCATCGAATAAACGAAGGGCGACCCAAGTCGATGGGCCGTCCTTTTTCAATGGGGAGAAAACTGTGATGTTACCACGGCTGCAATGTCTGGAAGCGGCCAGCATTTGCCCGCAGGAGGTCTTTATTTCCGATGACACAGAGACTTGGATTCTGCACGATGCCTTCGATGGCTGGGGCGTAGGCACGGAGGTGGTCGATGGTCGTTTCACGGATTTTTTGAAGCTCTTGGCGAAAATCATCTTCCGTCATGCCACAGTTCCAGTTCCTGAGCGCATCCAAGCTTTCTTCGAGGCTTCCGTGCTTTTCCTCTTCTGGCGGTAGCACGCCGTCGATGGCGGCAGCGAGGCGTTCTTTGCTGACATCGAGTGTGCGGACGAAGTCTGCTGCATGAGCGAAAGTATCGAGCGTTTCCGAAAGGTGCGGATCGCGGCCGGAGTAAAAACTCAGCGCGCCTGTTTCATAGGGAACGACTTCGACTTCGTACGCGCCGCCGGATTGGCGGACGCGTGGAAAGAGGTAATCCGTCAAGAGCAGCGAGGCGAGGACGTAGATACTGCCGTCGTAGGGAAGCGTGCCTCCAGCGGCGATGTATTGGAGTGGCTGATCTGCAAAAAATCCTTCGCGCACCGGCTGCATCTCTACCTGAAATGCAGGAAGTATGTGCTTGGACGGTGCGGATTTGGGGAGCTGCAGGAGAAACTTTGCCAGCTGCTCGCGGACGGATGGCACGTCATCTTTGGCAGCAGCAAAGAATATGGTAGCGCCTTCCCGGCAGAACAGCATCCGCATCGTTTCGGCTAAAAAGCGCGGAAACTTTGGGTTCCAAACGTGGCTGCGGCGTGCGGAGCACAGAATTCGTTTTCTGGCGGCGCCGTAGGGATGCAGCGTATCCATCATCCGCTGCTGGACGAACGCGCTTTTCGATTTGTGCGGGGCACTTGCTTCTCTGTATGTCTGGGCTGCTTTGAAAATGTAAGGTTCCACGTCTCTTCGGTTTGCAAAGGACGTGTCCGTCAACATTTCATGAAGGAAGCCGAGTGCTTTTTTGACATCTTCCACCGCACAGGTGAAATGGAATGTGAACACCGGCCGCACGTTGTGTGTTCCTGGTGGCATGCGGAATGCGAAGCTTTCCGGCGTATATTCGTGTATGACGCTCGAAAAAAGACGATGGAACGACACGCCATGTGCGAGGGTCGGGAGATGCGACAACGCTTCTTTCAAAACGAACAGGTTGGAAAAGTCGCGCGCAGGGAGGTGCGAGGCATCGAAGCTCATATCGATGTAGCACTTTCCTGCAAGCTTTTCATCGGAAACGTCCGCATGGAGGAACGTCGCGCCGTCCAGCGTTTCTTCCGTGAGCACGGGGGCATGTTCTTCTTCTACTGGCGTGCGTGGCTCGTTCCGCATGATCGGAGCAGCGGACTGCGCTACAGTTTTTTCCTCCGTCAAGAGCGCTTCGTTTTGTGCGCGGATGGCCGCAAGTTCGTCCGCCGTCATCTGCGCCTGCTTCCGCTCCAACTCTTCTTTTTCAGCGGCGAGACGCTGCTGGTGGAGCTCGTAAGACGGCGTGAGCGTGAGGGCGAGCGATGGAGGCGTTTCGACGAGATAATGCTGGACGAAGCGGTCGAGGCTGCCGTCCGCGATATGCATCTGCAAGAGCATCTCGTCAGTCTGGGCATGGAAATCATCAGCGAGATTGCGTCTCGTCGCGAAGTCCATCAAAATCGTATGGCAGATGTCTTCGGCATCTTTCGACTCGATCGGCGCGGTGCGCCGTTGCTTTTCCATGGCCTTCAGCGTCTGCATGATGTCTTTTTGCTGGAAATGATACCCGCGCAAGGATTCCAGCGCGTGCAAGACCTGTTTTTCCGAACTTCCGTAATGAAGCCGCAGCGCCCGCTGGCGGCCGAGACGTTCCAATGGCGTTGCAAATTCCAAATAAAATCCGTCGCGCTTCTGAAAGCGGTGGATGGGGCTTTGGGTTCCGAACAGCAGCTTTGCAAGGAACGCCATTTCCGTGGGGTTCGGAAACCATGCATCTTTGTCGAGCAGCCACAAAAGATCATGCGTGTCCATGCGAGCTGCTTGTTCGGGAGAAAAGACTTCGTAGGATTCTTTGCGGTGAAGCGTGTGCTTCGGAGGCGCAACGGCATCATCGAATGGAGCCGGTGCGCGGCGTTTCATGTTCGCGAAATACGCTGTATCAAGGAATCGCAGCGTGTCCTCGATGTCGATGTCGCCGTACAGGCAGATGCCCATATTCGAGGGATGATAATACCTTTGGTGAAATGCCACGACATCCTCGGGACGGAGACGGACGAGAGATTCCGTTCTCCCGCCCCAGTAGAAAGCATCCGGCGTTCCGGGCATCAGTGCGCGCACGATCGGCGCCCGCACATTGACGCCATCCAGCATGCGGATCTCATTGTAGACGATGCCATTGTAAGAAAGTTTTCCTTCTGGTGTCAGCACATAGCGCCAGCCTTCCATTGCGAATAACCGAGGGTCTGAAAGATGCAGCGGATGATACAGATGGTCGAGCCAGAAATCGAGATACCTGCGGAATTTTTCCGGCGACCGGTTCTTGAAACAGAATGACGTGAAACGATTCGACGTGAGCGCATTGAGGTCAGCCTTCGCATCGCCCATCACGGTTCTCCAAGCATCTTGACCGGGATATTTCCGTGATCCGCAGAAGAGCATGTGTTCAAGAACGTGCGCGACGCCCGTGTCATCGAAGGCCGGCGTCCGCACGCCAATTACTCCCATCGCCTCCGTATCTCCATTGGAAAACCAGAATACCTGCGCTCTGCTCTTTTCATGCTCGAACGCATAAAGCGTTCCTTTGAAATCTCCCGACGGATATTTCCGCAGCAAGCGGAAACCGTGGATGATGTCGCCTTGTGTCATAAGTACGCTCAACTCCTTTTTTGCTCGTCATGACCATTTGCTCCAGCATACAGGATGCGGAAGAAAATGAGGTCAACACGGCGTTGACCTCGAATTTTTGACAACGATGAAAACCGGTAGATGACAACAAGCGGGGGCTAGCACCCGAATGGATGCCAGCCCCCGCTTGTTTGGTTCCGTGCGAGATGCACAGACCGTATTGTGCAGTCGCGATCAGGCAGCGTCGTTGATCGCGATCGTGTGGCTTGTTTCTTCTGCCTTTTCGGATTTCGGCAGATGGACGGAGAGAATGCCGTCCTTATAATCGGCGGTCGCCTTCGCCTCGTCGATGTTGTCGATGAAGAACGAACGGCTCATGCTGCTCGTGCCGCGCTCGCGGCGGACGTAGTTGCCTTTCTCGTCCTTCTCATCCTTCGACTGCTCATTCTTCGTGGCGATCGTGAGGTAGTTGTTCTCGTAGGTCAGGGAAATGTCTTCCTTCTTCAGCCCCGGCAGCTCTGCCGTGAGGTCGTAGCTCTCGCCGTTGTCTTTGACATCGACCTTGAAGTCGGGCATATGGAAGCTCTGCATGAACGGTTCGTCAAAGACATTCATCAGGCGATCGAACACGTTTTCGTCCTTCGAGAGTTCATTGTGCGATACAAATGGAACCAAACCAAACATGATCAAAATCCCCTTTCAATGTCTCGCCAGCGCCCGTGCGCCGGTTGGTATCTGTTGGTGGTGTCAAGCGGGACGGTATGCTTGGAATCCAGGCACCTGCTCGGTGTCCCGGTTCCTTTCCGGTCCCCTTTCCCTCTTGACATCTATAGAATAACACTGAAAGGTCAAAAAGTCAATAGGTCAAATAATTTTTTGACCTTTATCCTTTGTGGCGTTCCAACCATGCTTTTGCGTAAGTGCAAGATGCCGTGACTGTGCCGCCGCGCCGATGAATCTCATCCACGGTCTTCGCTACGAGTTTCGAGGCGATGCCCTGTCCGCGCAGCTCTGGCAGGACGACCGTGTGGTAGATGTCAAAGACGCCGGGCGACGTTTCGTGGAAGTCGGCGTTTGCCAAGAGATTTCCTTGCTCGCCGAGCAGGAAGACGTGTTCCTCGTTCACTTGAAATTCCAACAGCTTCATCTCCATTTCGTTCGTGGAATCGTTTGATTTCATCCTACCATCCTCGTCCATGTCCTGCAAGCATCCGGCCTCTGGTTCATGATGGATGACAGCTTCATTTCCCTCCGCGTCAAAACGAACCTCGTGCTCGATTTCTTTTTGCCGGAGCAGTTCCTGCAACCCCGGCAGGGCGTCGAAGGGCTGGAAAATTTTTGCGCGGCTCCACGGTCTCTTTGTCGCCATAAGCTTTATGGCCTCCAATCTGTTCGTTGCGTTGACGGCGCGTCGCGGCTTCGAGGAGGTCGGTCGCGCGCAGAAGCGCGTTCTTTCCGTATCTTTGTTGCAGATAGAGCGTCGTTTGCTGGCGCGCGCGCTCCTTGATCTCCGCTTCTGGCGGCGCAAAGAGCGAAAGTTCCTGTTCGTCTTCCGGCTCGACGTGATTCGCACAGAGCAGGATGCGGCGGATCGGGTGGCCGGTCAGAACGATGCGCGTGTAGAGCTCCAGCAGCGCGTTCGTGATCTTCGAGCTTGCGTTCGTCGTTGTGTCGAGCCGGATGGTGCCAGAGGTTGGCGGCAGAACAAAGTCTGGGCGCGAGCTGTAGACGATGCACATGGTAACGGACGATGTGACGACGTGGCGCGACGTGAGGCTTAATGCGAGCTGGTCGGCCATCTCGACAAGCACAACGCGCGCCTCTGTGTAGCTGTAGTCGCGCAGGAGCACTTGCCCCTCGGAAACGGATTGCGTTTCCGGTCGATACGCATGAATCTCGGCAATCGTTGTCGGTTCGCGTCCCCAGGCATGATCGTAGAGCAGAAATCCGTCGATGCCGAACGCTTTGCGGATAGCCTTGTACGGCGCGTGAGCGACATCGCCCATCGTAAAGAGGCCCATGCGCTGGAGCCGTCGCTCGATGCCGTGACCGATGCGCCAGAAATCCGTGAGCGGCGTATGCTGCCAGAGTGTCCGGCGAAACGTTTCTTCATCGAGGGAGCCGATGCGGTCGGGGGCGTGCTTCGCGGTGATGTCGAGAGCGATTTTCGCAAGATACAGATTCGTCCCGATGCCACAAGACGCTGGCAGCCCGAGACGATGCTCAATTTCGCAGAGCAGGAATCTCGCCATTTCGTGCGGCGTCTTATGGTAGAGCTGCGTGTAGCCCGTGATGTCAATGAATGCTTCATCGACGGAGTAAACGAAAATATCGTTCTTGCAAAAGTAGTCGAGATAGATACTGTAGATTTCGGCGGAGTAGTTGAGATATAACTGCATCCGTGGTGTCGCCATGATGTAGCGGAAGCGTGAAGGAATCTCGAAGATGCGGCAGCGGTTGCGCACGCCCTTCGCCTTGAGCGACGGCGATACAGCGAGGCAGATCGTCCCGCGCCCACGCTCCGCATCCGCGACGACGAGATCAGTCGTCATCGGATCGAGCCCGCGCATGACGCACTCGCAGCTTGCATAAAAGGACTTCAGGTCGATGATAAGATAGCTATGGTCCATATGCTGCATCTCCTGTTCATTACCGTTCAAGATTTATCATTTATTTTATCACTAATTTATCAAATATACAATTTAATTCTTTATGCAGAAAAATATCGTGACATAAGTTTCCTCAATGAAAGAAAAATCGCATCGAATAAAAAATTTTGTTTCTCGATGCGTCTTGTGGTATGATATACATAAAACGACAATTTTTGATAAAAGTGTAGAAATGTGGTGATGGTATGGCAACGTCCTTGCGTGTATTTTCCCGCGCTGATGTGATGGAGCGGAAGCGTCTTCGGGAAACTTCGGTCAGTCATGAAGTGCAGCAACTTTTGAAGCGACAGGAAATCGTGCGCGTCGGGAGCAATCAGTATGTTTGGAATGACGATGCGAAGCGCCAGCCGTACGAACCAGTTCATTCCGATGCATATTGTCATCTTGCGGAGCTCCTTCATCAGCGCTACCCGTTGGCTGACTATGTTCATTGGGAGATGTGGCAGCTGAACGAATTTTTGAATCACCAGCTTGGGAAGAATCTCCAGATCGTCGATGTCGAGCCGATGATTGCAGAATCCGTCTTCACGTTTTTGTCAGAAAAGTTTCCCGGCAAGGTGCTCTATCGGCCTGATCGTAAAGTGCTCCAGCTTTACCTTGGGACGACGGAGATCATCGTCAAGAACCTCATCACGCTCGCGCCGCATAATCGGAAGCAGCCGCATGTCATCCGCATCGAAAAACTCATCGTCGATCTTTTCACGGACAAAGTAGTGCGGCAGCTCTACAGCCCCGCCGATCTGCCGGAAGCACTGGAGCAGATGTTTCAGGTCTACGCCATCGACGAGACGACCATGTTCCGCTATGCATCGCGCCGGAACGCCAAGACGCGGCTGCATGATTTCATTGGACGAGAAACGGAGATTCATTTGCTGACGGAAAGGAAACACGATGATCGCAAAGGCTAATTTTTTTGTGGAACACATCCGGGACTTGCAACGCGAGAGCAAGCGTGACCCGATTTTGCTGGAACGGACGCTTTACGCATTCGGTCTGCTCGAAGCGCTATCGCGTGTCGGTCTGCCTTTCATTTTCAAAGGCGGGACGAGCCTCATGCTGCTTTTGGAACATCCGATGCGGTTATCGACGGACATCGACATCGTGGTGGCGCCGGACGAAGACATCAATCACTTTGTCCGCGAGGCTGGAAAGATTTTTCCGTTTGCCTCGTGCGAGGAGCAGATACGGCACGGGCATAATGACATTGAGAAGCGTCATTTCAAATTCCAGTACGATTCACCCGTCAACCAGCGTCCCTTTTACATCTTGCTCGACGTGGTGTTCGAGGAGAACCATTATGCACGTCTCGTGGAAAAGCCTATCCGCAATGAGTTGCTTCTTTTGGACGATGGCGCAGTGGATCAGATTGTCCGCATGCCGGACGCGAATTGCATGATTGGAGACAAGTTGACTGCGTTCGCACCTCACACGACCGGAATTGCTTTCGGCATCCAGAAGGAAATGGAAATCATCAAGCAAATGTACGATATTTCGACGCTGCTAGAGGTCATGGATGACTTCTCTCTTGTTCGTGAGACGTATCTGGATGTAGTGGAGACAGAGATTCGCTATCGCGGGATAGATGTCACGGCACAAGATTGTTTGCAAGATACGTTGGACACAGCGCTCTGCATCTTGAGCCGTGGGAAAATTCATCGCGAGGATTATCCGCTCTTGCAAGATGGCATTCGGCGGATTATCGGACATATCTTTCGTGAAAACTTCAACGGGGAATTAGCAATCGGCAGAGCCGCGAAAGTTTTCCTGCTGGCGGCGAATCTTCTTTCCGGACAAGGGACGTTTCACGGTGATTCGGAATCAACCGATTATGCGCACGCGACGTTGAACGGGACACCGTACAAAGTGCTGAACTATTTGAAGCGGCAGGACATGGAAGCATTCAAAACCGTATATGAGGGAGCACGTTTGATTGTTTGAACACAACGCCCCTCATGTCTTTGATGACATGAGGGGCGTTGTACGCTGTAAGACATTATTTCTCAAATCCAGAATTTTTCACTGGAAGGAGAATTGACTATCGTCAAAACTTAGAAATTTGGTTTATAGTCACCACCGAGATTCGAACGCATGGGAGGAACATGCCAGTTTCTCGAATTTGCTGTCCGTTGAAGGTGAACGCGAGGATCCGCCAAGCTGATGCACTTAAGGGTTTTGCCCATGCGAACCGTTGAAAGGTCTCTTCCTGTCCGATTTTCAGCTAAATTATTTATCAACTCTGTGACTGTTAGGTCTTCCCAATCATCCTCTGGAGCATTCCAATCCAGGAGATCGCGCAAGGCAACCTCTTCTTCCGTTTCCATTTTATGATTTTCTTGGAATTTTGCAAGTTCATTGAGCTCTTCATCGGTCGGCCACCACTTGACAGAGCCTGGTTTTTTGCTTGTGTAGTCAGTATCTGCTGGAGCGAACGCCAGTGTCATGACCTGCCCCCACATGAGAAGAGATTCTTTTTCATCCCAACCATCAAAGTCAATGTATGACAAAATGATTGGCCAATATCTCCTATCACCAGTCTCATCACACAGAAATTTTTTCTGATTTGTTGAACCGTAGAAGAATGTTGTACGTGCATATTCCACATGAGATTTTCCATACGGTTTGCGGAAGATGTCGCGATCAGCCGTAAGGAAATTCTTCAAATCTTCGACCCTCTTCGCGCTCATCGTCGTCCCGAATTCACCCAGTTCAACGCCCCATTTCCTTACGACACGCCAAACACTGTCCTTGTCATTCGGATCTACTTTCAGGCCAGTGGAGCGAAGCTCTTGATCCGGAACGAGATGCCTGAGGAATCTCGTTTTTCCGACATGTTGGGACCCGACCAGGACAATGATGCCCTGGTACATTTCGCCTTTCTGCAACGTATTGAACGGTGCCCTGGCTGCACCGACCAGCCAATGAAGAAAGAATCGATAGCAAAGATCCGCATCCTGTTCCACCGCAGATGGATCCAAATGGATACGTTCAAAAACTTTTTTCACATAGTCGACGGGGGCAGTTCCGTTCACCGTTGCGTCTAAATAAGCTTTCTGAGCCATCAGAAGGTATTCTTGGGCTGGACTCCTTCTATGTTTTGAAGCAATCAATTCGATCGTGCAGTTCAAGTCATCACGAGAAGATCTAAGCCCGCGTTTTATGGCTTCTCCGCGCAGCTTTGTGACGCAGTTGGCTGCCTTCATGCCATCGTTTGGGATGTTCGAGAAAATCGCTCCATCAAATTCCAGTTCTTTGCTCATATCATTTTGATAAACCTTGACGGAAAGAATATCCAAAAGCTTCTGCAGATTTGCTTCTGTCATGCCGACCGGCTTGCCCTCCGCATTTGCATCTGGCCAAATGCTCTCTTTTTTCTTTTTTCCCGCAGATTTTTTGTCCTGAATTATTCAACGAGGCTTATCCGCGAATGAATCTGCCTCTTTCCGCATCAAGACTGCATAAATGTCACTTCCTCAATGGCGTGTCCCACATTTG
>OMZR01000159.1 GCA_900315575.1 uncultured Veillonellaceae bacterium | reverse complement strand
GGCCGTGATCATGAGGACGTCATCATCATGCATCTTGCTCATGAATTCGCCGAGCTGCTTGTCGAAGTCCGTCGCTGCCTGCGCGTAGCCCGCGATATTGCGGCGATGGCCGTACGTCATGTCGAAATCGACGAGGTTGACGAAGCAGAGACCCGTGAAGTCCTCATCCATGACCTTCAGCGTTTTTTCCATGCCGTCGTTGTTGTCTTTGTTGATGCCGAGCGTGCGGCTGACGCTGCGGCCGGCGAAGATGTCGGAAATCTTGCCGACGCCGATCGTCGCGAGACCCTTGCGCTGGAGCGCGTCGAGCATCGTGTCACCCGTCGGGTCGAGCGAGAAGTCATGACGGCGCGGCGTGCGCTCGTAGTTCGGATACGCGCCGATGTACGGACGCGCGATGATGCGGCCGACGCCATGCTCGCCCTGCATGATCTTGCGCGCCGTGCGGCAGTAGTCGTAGAGCTGCTCGACGGGGACGTCATCTTCATGCGCGGCAATCTGGAGAACGCTGTCCGCCGACGTGTAGACGATCAGACCGCCCGTTTCCTTCTGCTCACGGCCATAGTCGTGGATGACCTGCGTGCCGGAATACGGTTTGTTGCAAAGGATTTTCTTGCCGAACGCCTTTTCGAGTTCCGCGATGACCTCAGGCGGGAAGCCGTCCGGATACGTCGGCATCGGACGCTCGGAGACGATGCCCGCGATTTCCCAATGGCCCGTCGTCGTGTCCTTGCCGCGCGAGAGCTCGCGCAGGCGGGCAAAGCTGCCGAGCGGATGCTCTACAGGCTTGCCGCAGCCGACGCCATCGATGTTGAACATGCCGAGCTTCGCGAGATTCGGCGTGTCATATTCCTTTGCGCCCGAGATGGAACGCAGCGTGTTGCAATCGCCGTCGCCGAAATCAGCCGCATCGGGCTCCGCACCAATGCCGAAGCTGTCGAGCACGATGACGAATGCGCGCTTGATGCCTGTTTCCTTCATCTTATTTCTCCTCCTCGTCGTATTCATCTTTGAGAACCTTCACGGCCGCGCTCGCACCGAGGCGCGTGCAGCCCGCCGCGAGAAATGCTTCCATTTCTTCACGCGTATGGATGCCGCCAGCAGCCTTCATCTGGACGCCGGGGCCGATGTGTTTTTTGAAAAGCTCGATGTCCGCAAGCTGTGCGCCTGCCGTGCCGAAGCCCGTCGACGTCTTGATGAAGTCGGCGCCGCCTTCCGTCACGCACTTGCAAGCCGCAATTTTCTCGTCCTCCGTCAGGAAGCACGTCTCGACGATGACCTTCAGCACGCGGTCGCCGCAAAGCGCTTTGAGCGCACGAATCTCGTCCGTGACGAAATCCGTCTCGCCCGCCTTGAGGCAGCCGACGTTGATGACCATGTCGATTTCCTCGGCACCATCCGCGAGCGCCTGCGCCGTCTCGGCGAGTTTGGCCGCCGTATTCGCGTTGCCGTTCGGGAAGCCGACAACCGTCGCGACCTTGAGCTTTGCGCCATAGGCGTCCTTGATGCGCTTCACATAGCATGACGGCACCATGACCGTCGCTGTATGGTACTGCACCGCTTCGTCACAGATGCGCTCGATGTCCTGCCACGTCGCCGTCTGCTTCAGCAGCGTGTGGTCGACATGGGAGAGGATTTCTTTTGCTTTCATGCGGGTCCTTCTTTCTCTATCGTTCCGATTACGTATTTATTCTATCGGTTCACGGGCAAAAAAGAAAGGACACGTGTCTCTTGCGTGTCCCAAATTTCTTCGATTTATTCGTGTTTTAGATTCTCAACTACAAATACGTTTGTCCCAGCATCCTACTACCCCCTCAGTCGCCCTTCGGGCGACAGCTCCCCCAGAGGTGGAGCCTGGCGGGAAAGTCAGTCCCATCCTAAAACTTTCGAGACAGCGTTCTGCCAGCCGTCGTAGAGCGCCGTGCGCTGTTCCTCGCTCATGCGCGGCTCGTAGCGCACACCGGCATGCCAGATGGAGCGCAGTTCGTCGATGTCCTTCCAGATACCGAGCGTCAGGCCCGCGAGGTATGCTGCACCAAGCCCCGTCGTCTCCGTCGTGTAAGCGCGGATGACGGGCATGTTGAGGATGTCGGACTGGAACTGCATCAGGAGATTGTTCTGCGCCGCGCCGCCATCGACCTTCAGCGCCGGAATCGAGCTCTTGACATCAGACGCGAGCGCCTCGTAGACATCGCGCACCTGATAGGCAAGCGCCGCGAGCGCCGCGCGGATGATATGCGCACGCTGCGTGCCTTCCTTGAGCCCGATGATCATGCCGCTCGTCTTCGTGTCCCAATATGGCGCCGAAAGCCCGCGGAACGACGGCACGAAATAGACGCCGCCCGCATCGGGCACGAGCTTCGAGACCCATTCCGAATCCGGCATCGACTTCAGGATGCCGAGACCGTGCTTGAGCCATTCAAGGCTCGAGCCCGAAACGAGCATCGAACCCTCGAGCGCATACGTGACCTCGTCGCCAATGCCCCAGGCGATCGTCGTGATGAGACCGTTCTGCGAGTGGATGATGTCGCTCCCGGTATTCATCAGGAAGAACGAGCCTTCGCCATACGAGTTCTTCGCGTCGCCCTTCGAGAAGCATGCCTGTCCGAAGAGATCGGCCTGCTGGTTGCCGATACACGCCGCAATCGGGATGGCCGCGCCGAAGCGCGTCGCATCCGTGTAGCCGAAAAGATGGCTTGACGGATAGACGTCCGGCAGCATCGCGCGCGGGATGCGCAGGTGCTCCAGGATTTCATCATCCCAGCAAAGATGCCGGAGGTGGAACAGCATCGTGCGCGAGGCATTCGAATAGTCCGTCGCAAAGATTTCGCCGCCCGAAAGTTTCCACATAAGCCAGGTATCAATCGTGCCGAAGCAGAGCTCTCCCTGCTCCGCCATCTCACGCGCTCCGAGCACGTTGTCGAGCAACCAGACGATCTTCGTGCCCGAAAAATACGGATTGAGCACGAGTGACGTCTTCTGCCGGATTTCCTCCTGATACCCCTGCTGCTTCAGGTACTCGCAGATGGGCTCCGTCTGACGCGATTGCCAGCTGATGGCCGGATAAAGCGGCCGTCCCGTCGTGCGGTTCCAGATGACCGTCGTCTCTCGCTGGTTCGTCACGGCGACGGCTGCGATCTCGCGGAAATCGATGGCCGCGAGCCGGATGGCCTCCCGCGCCGTCCAGAGCTGCGTGCTCCAGATTTCGTCGGCATCCTGCTCGATCCACTCCGCATGCGGCGTGAACGTGCTGATCTTCTTTTCCGCATACGAAATCATCTCGCCGCTGCGGTTGAAGATGACCGAGCGATTCTTGACCGTGCCCGAGTCCAGTGCCAGAATATACTTTTTCTGCATGGTTTTTCCTCACCTGCCAAAATAATCTGCCCTTATTATATCAGCCTGTACCCCGCCGTCAATTATCGTGAATCGACACGGAACGACTTTTACTTCTATAGTTAATATACCTTCTTACAGATGAACCTTAATAAAATTATGTTTAACAGCCGGCAAAAAAACTTCAAAAACATCTTTTACTGACAGTTTCAGGCTCGAAGTATTAATGCAAGGATGAAATCCGATTTCCTCCCCCTGCAGAATATCTTCGTCTGCTAAAAGCTGCACATGGTTATCCGTATCATTCATAAGACCGAATATGCTGACTGAACCCGGCGTAACGTTCAGATATTCCAGCATTTTATCATCCGGGGCAAAAGAAAGCCGCGACGAACCGATCTGTTTGGACAGGTCCTTGGTTCTGAACTTTTTCTCAGGCGGCATCAGAAGCAGATAAAACTTCGTCTGCTGATGATTGCATAAAAATAAGTTTTTACATACGGTACACTGCAGTACTTCATCTATTTCACGGCAGGCTTCCATGGTGTCCGCTTTTTCATGATCCACACGCTGATATCTGATATTCAGCCGATCAAGCAGATCGTAGACCTTGATTTCCTTTTCAGTTCGGTTCTCGTCCGATTCCGGTCTTCCTTCAAAAAGTTCAAGCATTATTTTTCCCTCTGATTTCTTTTTTCTTTCATTTATACATCGTACAAATCTGATATGCAAGAAATTCCCCGTTTCTTGTATAAAAATGTAATATTGATTGACTTTGATATATAAATAGTCTATATTAGGTGATAACAATAAATTATTCTAAGAGGGTGTATTTTTATGAAAAAAATTCTTACAGCCGTACTTTCTTTCAGTATGATCGCCTGCCTCGCAGCATGCGGATCATCTTCATCGTCTTCAGCATCTTCATCAACAGCTGATACAGCAACTGTTGACGAAACAGAAGCTGCCGGCACAGGCAGTTTCACTACTATTGAAGATGGAAAACTTCACATGGCAACCAACGCCGCATTTCCTCCATACGAGATGACCACAGATGATGGCGGTTATGAAGGAATTGATGTAGAAATTGCTCAGAAGATCTGCGACAAGCTTGGTCTTGAACTTGTTGTTGATGATCAAGATTTCTCCTCAGTAATCACATCAGTACAGAGCGGCAAATCAGATATTGCCATGGCGGGTCTTACCGAAACCGATGAGAGAAAGAAAAACATCGACTTTACAGATACCTATGCCACTGCTGTTCAGTCAATCATTGTAACCGATGATTCTGATATCCAGACAGCAGATGATCTTGCAAATGCCAGCTCAATCGGATGCCAGGAAGGCACAACAGGTGCTCTCTA
>OMZR01000095.1 GCA_900315575.1 uncultured Veillonellaceae bacterium | reverse complement strand
CCAATCTTCACCCATTGGGTAGAGGGATGGAAAGCAGCGTTACGTTAGTTATGGCAAGGGATCGACAATCCCGATCCTTTGCTTGTTGAATAATTCAGGCTTTAGTTACAATGAGTATCTTGTTCGGCTTCAGCACCTTACTACTCCCCCTGCCACTTCGTGGCCCTCCCCCCTCAATGAGAGGGGCTGAAGATACCATCATTTTACAGCATCCCTTTCGTCGATGGAATGCCTGTCACTTTCGGGTCGTGTTCGACGGCGGTGCGCAGGGCGTGGCCGAGGGCTTTGAAGATGGCCTCGACCATGTGATGCGAGTTGCGGCCATAGAGCACGCGCACATGGAGCGTGAGCCCCGCGTGAACGGCGAAGGCGCGCAGGAATTCTTCGACGAGTTCCGTATCGAAGCCGCCGATCATCGGCGCCATCGGACTGCCCTGATTCTCATAGACGAGATACGGCCGCCCGCTGATGTCGAGCGAGACGAAGGCCAGCGCCTCGTCCATCGGCAGGTAGAACGTGCCATAACGGCGGATGCCCTTCTTGTCGCCAATGGCCTTTTTGAATGCATCGCCGAGCGCGATGCCGATGTCCTCGACGCTGTGGTGGCCGTCGACCTCGATGTCGCCGTCGCAGACGAGTGCGAGGTCGAGCATGCCATGTGCCGTCATGAGTGTCAGCATGTGGTCGAAGAATCCGATGCCCGTATGGATGTCCGCTTCGCCCGCGCCATCGAGATGCAGCGCAAGGCGGATGCCCGTCTCTGCCGTGCGCCGCTCGACGGCGGCCGCCCGCGCACTCATGACTGGCCTCCCATGAAGTCCTTGAGCACCTTGAGCCATGTATCATTTTCCTCGCGCGTGCCCATCGAGATGCGCAGGCAGTTCTCGAGGCGCGGCGCACTGCCGAAATGGCGCACGCCGATGCTCGCCTGCTCGAACGCTTTCGTGAGTGCTTCGGCTTTCGGCGTGCGGAACAGCACGAAATTCGTCTCCGACGGATAGACCGTGAGCCCGTCCACTTTTTTCAAATCCTCATAGACGCGCTTGCGCTCGGCAATCGTCATCTGGATGCGCGGCACGTACTCGCTGCGCATCTGGTAGACGACATCGGCCGTCACGAGCGAGAGCGTGTTCATGTGGTACGGCATGAACGACTTGCCGATCATGTCCGTGATGGAGGGCGACGCAATCGCATAACCGACGCGGCACGATGCGAGGCCGTAGGCTTTCGAGAACGTCCGCGCGATAATCATGTTCGGATAATCTTTAAGCAGCCCCATCGCCGACTGGCCGTAGAATTCGATGTAGGCTTCATCGACGAGGAAGACCGTGCTCATCGGGATGTTGTCGGCGATGTACTGGATGTCCGAAAGCGGGATGCCCGTGCCCGTCGGATTGTTCGGGTTGCAGACGACAGCCAGCGCCGCCTTGTTATCAACGACGGCCTTGACGAATTTCTCCGCGTCAAACGTATAGTCATCCTCGAGGTCGACGGGGATGCCCTGCGCCTCGGCGGCCGCCGCATAGATGCCGTACATCGAGAACGACGGCTGCGGGTAGACGATTTTCGACGTCTTCGCGTTGCCGAAGCAGTAGAAGACCTTCTCGATGATTTCCGACGAGCCGTTGCCGAGCAGCACCTGGTTCGTGCCGACGTTGAAATTTTTCGCAATCTGTTCGATGAGGTTCATGTAGTCCGTCGCGCCCGGATAACGGTTGAATGCGACGCTCGCGAAACGGCCCATCAGGCGGTCTTCGACCATCGGCGGCATGTTCAGCGTGCTCTCATTCGCATTGAGCGTGATCTGGTAGGGATTTTCATCCATTTCATACGAGGGGCGGTCAGCGAGCCCCGGACGGTATTTCAACATAAGCTAATTTCCTCTCTATCAGTTCTTGCGTAAACGAATAGCATTGGCATGAGCTCCAAGCCCTTCCGTCTCGGCAAGGCGGATGATGTCATCCGAGACAGCTGCGAGTGCAGGCTGCGTGTACGAGATGATGCTCGTGCGCTTCATGAACGTCTCGACGTTCAGCACGGAATAGTAGCGCGCCGTGCCACCCGTCGGCAGCACATGATTCGGGCCTGCGAAATAATCGCCGAGCGGTTCCGGCGAATACGCGCCGAGGAACACGGCGCCCGCATGGCGCACATACGGCAGCAGCTGGAACGGGTTCTCCGTCAGGAGCTCCATGTGCTCCGGTGCCGAGACATTTGCAAAGCGCATGGCCTGCATGATATCCTCAGCCACGATAATCTTGCCGTTGCGGTCAATGGACGCCTGTGCGATTTCCTTGCGCGGCAGCTTCGCGAGCTGCTTTTCTGCCTCGGCCGCCACTTTCGTTGCGAGTTCTTCGTCATCCGTAATGACGATGCTCGATGCCAGCGGGTCGTGCTCGGCCTGGCTCAGCATGTCGGCCGCCGTGTAGACGGGGTCGGCCGTCTTGTCGGCGACAATCAGGATCTCGCTCGGGCCCGCGAGCATGTCGATGTCCACATGACCGTAGACTTCTTTCTTTGCGAGCGTCACGAAGATGTTGCCCGGCCCCGTAATCTTGTCGACGCGCGGCACGGTCTCCGTGCCGAACGCCATCGCCGCGATGGCCTGCGCGCCGCCGATCTTGTAGATTTTCTTGACGCCTGCCGCGCGCGCCGCCACGAGCACGTAGGGATTGATCTTGCCGTTCTTCGGCGGCACCATCATGATGATTTCGCCAACGCCAGCGACCGAGGCCGGCACGGCGTTCATGATGACGGACGACGGATAGGCCGCCGTTCCGCCCGGCACATAGATGCCGACGCGGTCGAGTGGGATGATGGCCTGGCCGAGGATCGAGCCCGCATCGCGGTACGTCATCCACGAATTCGGCTTCTGCTCCTCATGGTAGCGCCGCACATTCGCCGCCGCCTTCCGGAGCGATTCGACGACTGCAGGGTCGGCTGCCTTTTCTGCCGCTGCGAATTCCTCCTCGCTGACGAGCATATTTTCCGGCGTGAGGTCGACTTTGTCGATGAGCTTCGTGTAATGCATGACAGCCTTGTCGCCGTCCTTGCGCACATCATTGACAATCATGCGCACGAGCTCGGCGGCACTCATGTCCTTGCCGAAGAGCTTCTTGTTGCCTTCGCGAATCTTCGGATTGAGCTCGACCTCGTCGAATGCCGCCTTCGTGAGCAGGCGCTCGACCTCGCGTTCCCCGACTTCCTTTGCCTTGACGATCCTCATTACTGTTCCTCGCTTTCCAACACCTGCCGCAAATCCTCCACCATCTGGTGGATGCGGTCGAATTTCAGCTTGAAGCTCACGCGGTTCGCGATGAGGCGGGCCGTGGCGTCCATGATGTAGGCAATCTCTTCGAGATCATTTTCCCGCAGCGTCGTGCCTGTCTCGACAATATCGACGATGCTCTCCGAAAGGCCGACAATCGGCCCGAGCTCGATGGAGCCGTTGAGCTTGATGTACTCCATCTGCATGCCGTGCTCGTTGAAGAACTGCTCGGCGATATGCGGGAACTTCGTCGCTACGCGCGTGTGTGCGTAGTCCATCAGTGTCGGACGCTTGTCCGGCCGGTGGACGGCCATCATCAGATGGCACTTGCCGAAACCGAGATTGAGGAGCTCGTAGACATCCTTCTGCGACTCCATCAGCACATCCTTGCCGATGACGCCGATGTCCGCCGCACCATACTCGACATACGTCGGCACGTCCGCCGTCTTCGAGACGATGAAGCGGATCTTCTTTTCCTCGTTCGTGATGATGAGCTTGCGGGACTTGTCCGAAAGCCCTTCCGCCGTATAGCCGATCTTCTGGAAGAGATCCGCCGACAGCCCGAAGAGCTTCCCCTTCGGCAGCGCCACCGTCAGATATTCCGAATCGCTTGTCTGCATAATTTCCTTCCTTTATTTTGGTAAAGTAGTAACGTATGAATATGTCACCTATGATAACATGTCAACCTGTAAACGTCAAGCCATTTTTCAGGCCCCTTCCATGAGGGGGCTGTCAGCCGAAGGCTGACTGGGGGAGTAGTAGGATGCTGTAGCCAGACGGTTTAGTTTGCTTCATCGGCTGAACGAAGCAGTCGCAATTCCAGTGAATCATCTGCCCTCGTTACCGCATGATGCCGCTCGATGATAGCTGCCTCTTCCAAAAGCCCGATGTCGCGCAAAAGCGAAGCCCCGATCTTCGGATGATGAAAATACACTGCAAGCATTTTGCTCGTTCCATCTTCCGCCCACATCCGCGCACGTGCAGGGAAAAAGTGCACGGCCAGCACGCAGAACACTTTCCCGAAAATATCGAGGTTGCCTTTCCGGCGCCCGACATCATGCAGGAGCGCACAGCGCTCGAGCAGGCGTCCATCGACCGGCGTCCCCTCCGCACGGCGCTCTTCTGCCAGCTGCATCGCCGTCTGCGCAACGTTGAGCGCATGGCGCTGGTCAGCGCGGTGCATGCCGTAAAACAGCGGCAGCGCTTCCTTCGGCAGCACGCTTTCAACATAGGCTCGGTCTTTCTCCGTGACCTGCGCCGTGATGGCCCGCACGAACTGCCGGACGCGCCCGATCATCCGAATCACCCGAGATAGACGAGTGCGGCATAGCCTTTTTCCTGTTGCGCAGCTGCCGCATCCTCCTTCGTCATCGGCACGAGCGCGAGCTCTGCGGCCTTGCCCTCGCTGCGCAAGCTCGAAGCGCGGTTGACAGCCTCCGCCTCCTTGCCCGCCGCATAGGCGACAAAGACATCTTTCGCCTGCGCAGGTGCGCCGATGCCCTGCCGCTCGAGGGCCAGCAGCACGCGCTCGATGCCGAGCGCGAAGCCCGTCGCCGGGCAGGCGCAGCCGAAGTCCGAAAGCATATGGTCGTAGCGGCCGCCGCCCGCAAGCGGGAAGCCGAGCCCTGCCGTATAGACCTCGAAAACCATGCCGGTATAATAGCTGAAATCGCGGATAAGGCCGAGGTCGAACCGCACGAACCGCTCGACGCCATACGCCGCGAGCAGGCGATAGACCGCGCTGAGATTGTCGAGCGCGCGGCGGCTCTTTTCGCCGAGCGCGAGACTGTACGCCTTCGTCAGGACTTCCTCGCCGCCCGAGAGCACCGGCAGCTGGCGCAGATTCTTCTTTGCGGCCGCCGCGAGCGGCAGCTCTTCGATGGCCGCATCATACGCCACGAGATCATGCTGCTCGAGCGCGTCCTTGAGCGTCTGCTGGTCGTCCTCGGAAATCCGGTACTGCTCCATGATGCCCGCCGCAAATTCAACCTGGCCGAGGCAGACCTGGAACTTCTTGAGCCCTGACCGCAGCAGGCTCTGGATGGAGAGAGCTAGCACCTCGGCATCCGCCGCCGCTGACGCACTGCCGATGAGCTCGACGCCCGCCTGATAGAACTCGCACTGCCGTCCCATCTGGCTCTGCTCCGAGCGAAAGACGCTGCTGATATATGAGAGCTTCAGCGGCAGTGGCGCATCCTTGAGGCGGCTGCCGACGACACGCGCGATCGGCGTCGTCATCTCGTGACGCAGTGCCAGCGTCCGCCCGCCCTTGTCAAAGAGCTTGAAGAGCTGCGGTGAAAGGCTGCGCCCGCTGTCCATCGTCAACGTGTCAAGGTACTCGATCGTTGGCGTCACGACCTCGTCATAGCCCCAGAGCGCGAAGAGCCGCGCCAGCTGCGTCTCGATGGCCCTCTTCCCCGTCGCCTCGCCCGGCAGGTAGTCGCGCGTGCCGTAAGGGATTTCCAAAACCTGTTTCTCATTACCCATCTGCAATTCTCCCATTGAATTCATTTCTCTTCCCGCTTCGGCAGACGACCGAGGATGATCTTGTAGCCGTCCGCGCCATAGTTCAGGCAGCGCTTCACGCGGCTGATCGTCGCCGTGCTCGCGCCCGTCCGCGCGACGATGTCGTCATATGTATGCCCCACGCTGAGCATCCGCGCGACCTCGAGCCGCTGCGACAGCGCCTTGAGCTCGCTGACCGTGCAGATATCCTCGAAGAACTGATAGCATTCCTCGATGGATTCCAGCGACAGCACAGCCTCACACAGCTGCTCGCTGAGCTCATCCCGCAGTTTCGGATTCGTCATTTCTCTCACCTCGACTTTATTCCTTTACTTTGCGAAATTTGTTTCATTGTAACACACTCTCTGCCTTCATGCAAGAAAAAGAGGCGGCCGCAGCAAAAAACTGCAACCGCCCTGCTTTAGAGGTTTTGTAACACTTTCACAGATTTCACAACTTCTTTGGTTTTTGCATGTTGATCTTTTCCAGCAATTTCTGAACAGAGTCTTCTGATGCATTGATGATCGCCTGATCTACAGTTTTCGAGGAAAAGCGATCGGTTCCCCATTGATACCCAACAGCTGACGAGCCCACAGGAAGAACGACAGAGCCTGACGTCTGGCGAGAACTGCCTCTGCCGCGGCCTGTTGCCACAATGGCATCTGTCTGCGTATCCACCATCTTCAGCATGATTTCCGCATTGGCAATCTGCGAATCCGTTTCAATAAGGACAACTCCCGTCGAATCCTGGTCCACGGAAAGACTCAGGATGTTGCCATAAACGACATAATCGACGTTCAGCAGCTTGCCGATCTTTTCTGCAGCATCAGCATCGATATTGCCTTCCGTATCGATGCCCTGCGCCTGCAGTTCTGGCAGGTATTCCTCCAGATTCTTGACCGTGAGCTTCGAATCTTTGAACATGCGCTCACCGACAAACTCTGTTGCTTTCTCCGCCAGGAGCTTGCGCGTCTCGACGTCATTCTGTCCATAGAATCCCACAGACACGACCGCCACGGAAGCGCCAGGATGCACGGCTGCTTCTGCCGGCTGCAGTGAAAACAGCAGCCAGGCGCAGAGGCAGAACGAAAAAACAGCGGATCCCCACTTCTTGATCATATGCTCACCCCATTGTTCAGTGCAGGAACAGCTTGTTTTCCTGCAGATCGCCGAGCAGGTCATCGACGAGCTTCTTCGCCACGTTGTCAAGCGCCTTTGTCAGTTCTTTCTCCGACGCTTCCGAGCTGCCCGTATGAATGCCGCCGATCGTGAGGTTGCTGACCCTGCCGCGGCCTGTCTCTCGCTTCGACCAGACGACTTCACCCGTGTCCGCCTTGATAATGCGCATATCGGCAATGACGCCGACGCCGGCATCTTCCTGCGAAGAATTGCCGATCGCACTGCCCAGAATGCCGCCGAACATGCCAAGGCCAGGAATGTTCTGCAGCACAGAGCTCACAATCGCCTTTCCTGTCTCGTAATCCGTGTCCATCCATGTACCAGTGCCGATGGACTGAATCGTGCCCTGCAGCAGGTATTCGGCATCATGCGCCTTGCCGATCTTGGACGTCACGGACGGCACGACAGCCTGTCCGACCTCTGCCGTCGCGATGGACTGTGCCGCCTTGTCCGAGAAAGCAGGGCTCTCGAAGACAGCACTGAAGTCACCGCTCTCCATCGCCGACTTCGCAGCCGCATATTCCGGCTGGTGCTCATCATAGAGCATCTTTTCCATATCCTGATCGATCGGCTTTGTTTCTTTCAGATTGAACTTCTGGCTCGTGACGAGCTTGTCCATGACGAGATCGGAGAAACGGGCCGCAGAATCAAGGTTCTGGAAGCGCGTATCATCCGTAAATTTCATGAGCACGCACGTCGGATTGTGCAGGGAGGAGACAGGTGCTGCCGGGGCATCAGCTGCCTCGGCGCTTGAGAACCCCATCACCATGCAGGCTGCCATTGCTGCGAGGAGCTTTGCGTTCTTTTTCATGTCCATATCCCTCACTTCTTGTCCGTAACTGCCTTGATTCCCGCAGGAAGATTCAGATAGCTTTCCTCTGGGGTCGCGGAGAATTCATCGATCTTGAGAATGCATTTCTGGCCGTCCAGCGAGCCATCGGCACGATGCTGATAGCGCGCAGCTGCAATCTTCACAAGCTGATTGCCCTGAAAATAATAGCGCACAGCGCCGAGTCCATTGTCGAAATCCGCGCGATAGTCTTCATACGTCATGCCATTGCCCAGTGCACCGCCATTGACATAATAGTAGTATGCCGTGCCGGCAGGCTTCTGTTCCGGCTTCAGCATGACGCTGAGGAGCTGCGACACCTCCGTCGGGCCGAAGTTCTCGCCATAGAGCAGCTGGCTCTCCTGATCCGCCTTGTCGGCCTTGACCTTGCCATTGCCAGCATCGGAATGGTATTTCACGGAATTTTTCTTGATGTCGCCCTGATAGCGATAGACATCGTCGCCCTTCGTCAGTTCGCAACGGACGTACTCCGGATAGCGGACCTCGACGTATTTGTCATCGCCACTGAGCACCAGCACGCCCTTGTAGGACTGGTTGGTATAGAGCTCTGGCGTCGTCATCTTGCCATAGCTCTCCGTGAGGCTGACTTTGTCGCGGTTGTGGATCCGCTCGGCCGGCGTGATGTTCTCGTACTTCACCGTGCAGCTGTGCTTCACCAGCATGTCGCGATAAGCGTCCGTGCGTGCTGCCGAAGCTGACGGCAGCGCAGACGTCATCAGGAACGCACCTGCTGCTGCGGCGAGAAAGAGTTTCTTCATGTTCATTTCTTCGTTCCTCCCAGCTCTTCCACCTGCACCTTGTTGCCAAGCAGTTCGTTGATGTCGCCCTGTCCTGCTGCATAAACTTTCACAGGCTTGCTGAAATCAAACGAGCCCTGCGGAATCTGATCCGTCAGCTGCACGATGTTCACAGTATCGACAGGAACTTCCTTGCCCTGGACGAGCAGGATCTCCTGCACCTTGACGAGTTTGCCATTCTGATACAGCATGTTATAGGCAATCTTTCCCGATACCGTATCCGCCTGCGTATGGATCTCGCTGAGATACTGGTCGCAGTCATACGTCACACCATCCACGGTGCGCTGGGAAGAACCCGCGTACGTCGGCTGCTTCTGGCTCGCTGCATGCGCTGAGAATTTGTCCGTCCAGTCAAAGGCGGAAAGCTCGTCCGGGACGGCCAGTTTGGATTTTACGGCCTCCCAGTGCTCTGTTGTATTGAGCAGCGGACTCCCCATTTTCTCTGCTGGCAGGCGGAAGAAGTAAGAGTTTTTATCATCTGTATCATACTTGTAAAATGCCTGATTCTTGAAAATCGCATCGGTCTGCCAGCGATCTTTTTTGCTGCTGCCCTTCGACTTCGCCTGACGTTCGCCTGACTGCTCCTGCAGGACGTAATTCATGTTGTCGCGCTGGTATTCCAGATAGAACGTGCCCTGCTGGAACATCGTCCGATACGACTGCGCAGCCGGCTGTTCCGCTGCGGCAGCCGTGCTGCTGAGCAGGCAGCCGAGCGCGGCCGCTGCGACAAGGATCCCCTTTTTCTTCATATCTTCCTTCATCCTTTCCCACACAATGTGGTTTTCAATCCCTCTTTGCCGTCGACGACGTCATGAAGGGCTTTCATAATGGCATTGTTGCACTGTTCTGCCGGTGCTGCTTCCGAACCGACATGGATGAGAATGGCACTTTCATTGAACTTGAAGCTCTTGGATTCGCCTTCGCCATGCCCCCAGAAAACACTTTCGCCCGTCTGCCGGTCAACGACTTTGAGAGAAACCATCGCCGATACGGATACCGACTTTCCGGAACCTGTATCCGCGAAACCGCCCGTGTTCTGAACCGAGATTTGTCCCTCGCTCCCCTTGACGGAAAGCCCTACGAGACTGCTGTAGAGGACATACCGGGCCTTCACCTGGCCGGCCATGTTCGCAATCTGGCTTTCCTGCATGACTCCGGTACCCCGCAGCGCCTGCTCATCGAGCGCGCTTTTCACATCTTTGTCCCGATACACATGGGAAAATGCCTGGGAATCCTCTAATTCATAGACGAGATTTTCCTCTGCAGAGACGAGTGCATTCTCGAAGATGGCTTTTGTCTTATTCTGCATTGGCAGTACGAGAATCGCAGCATCATGATCCAGCTGTGCTGCCTGTCCGATGCCACCAGTGCCAAAGAGCAGGCAGCAGACGACAAAGAGGATGCCGAACATCCGTTGAAACGAGCTTCTCATCTGTCTCGCCTCCTTTATTTGCGAGCTTTGCGTCCTTCCATGTGAGCGACAATGCCGCGATCTCCCTCTACGGCATCCTCTGCAGCATTCTCGAGGGCGTCGACAACCTGCTGCTTGTCAACTTCATCCGTGCCAATGCGGATAATGTTGAATGGTGCGCGCGTGAGCTTGTTCGTATCCGTGCCGACGCCGCGAGCGGCCAGCACGATCTCGCCAGTCTCCACATCGACGATGCGCAGCGCAATCGTTGCCGTCACACGGCATTTCTTCTGTCCGGCCCCGACGACGCTGGCCTGGGAACGGCGCGTTGTCAGCCCCGTCACGCTGCCGACGACGAGGTACTGCGCCCCGAGCTGCTTGCCGATCTGTGCATTCGTCGAGGCATCGGTCATCCCCGTCATCTGCAAGTGCATTTCATCGAAAAGTGCTTTCATCCGCGAGCGCTCCACCATGGTGAACTTGTGCGTATTCGACAGCTCATCCGAAACATAATCCAGGATCGAGGACGTATCCTCATCCTTCCATTCTGAAGACGTGATTGCATGGTTCTCGAAATTCACCACGGCAACGGTCGGATGCTCCAGAATACTGACGGAGGCTGCTTCCGCCTGCATGGGTGCCAGCAGCAGAAAGCACAAGACGCCCAGCAAGCCAAACCACTTTGCCAATCGTTTCATCAAAAACTCCTCCCTGAAACCTCTTCACTTTCAAATAAGATGTTTGAAAGCGTTTCCTTAATTTATGTTTTTCAGTATAGCACCTCTGTCCTTTTTCGGCAAGATACTTTAAGCTTCACATAATTTGCAAGATGTCAGTCCCAGTTGTACCGACAAAGAAAAAAAGACCAGCACATGCATGGTTTTTCCATACACGTGCCAGTCTCTTCCTTCTGCGGCCGCTATCACTTGTTCAATGCAAATTTCACAACGGCTTCCATGCCGGGGCGCAACGTCGAGGCGTCATCCTTCGGCAGAGAAATCTTGACCGTGATCCGGCCATCGTCCGTGTCAGCACTGCCTTCCGTTGCTGTCGGAGCAGACTTCTGTGTAGTAGAATCGCCACTGCTTTCCGACGTGCTTGAGCCATCAGCGGAGGTGCCATCCGTTGCGTCAGAGCTCGTGCTCTCCGCACTATCCATCATGTTCGCCGTGTCCGCTGGATCTTTGATATCTGTAACGGTACCCTGATATTTCCTGCCATCAATCGTGTAGCTCACAAACTGGCCGAGGCGGATGCTGGATTTCTGATTGGGCGAGAGCTTGGCCTCAACCCAGATATCCGTGTCATCGCCAATGCTTGCAACATTGTCGCCTGCCTTGAGGTCGCTGCCTTCCAGCGCATTTTCCGCATAGTAGACCGTACCGGCTACAGGTGCGA
>OMZR01000096.1 GCA_900315575.1 uncultured Veillonellaceae bacterium | reverse complement strand
CACGAAATTGCAGAGACAAACAGACCCCTCCCCAAAATATGAAGTTTTGAAGATAACGGCTTTACTAGTTTACAGCGTCAGCAGATGCCTGTCAACAAGAAGAACAGGATACAGAGATACGGCACGAAGAACTTCAGCGCCATGCAGATCGCGATGTCACCATACGAATCGCTGTGCGTGAGGCCGCAGATGGCCAGAAGCGTCACGAGCGCACCGCAGTGCGGTACCGGGTCGATGCCGACCGAGGCGATGGCGACGATGCGGTGCAATGCCTCCAATGGAATGCCCTGCGCAAGCGCCATCTGCATCCACTGGTCGCCGAGCGCCGAGAGCGCGATCGTCATGCCGCCCGAAGCCGAACCCGTGATGCCACACATGATGTTCGTCGTCACGACAGCTGAAACGAGCGGGCCGAACGACTGCGCGAGCCCCATGAGGCTCTCCGTCACCGGCGCGAATCCTGGCAGCGTCGTCAGCACGCAGCCAAATGCATAGCCCGACGCAACGTTGAGCGCGGCCGCGGCCGACGAGAGCGCGCCGTAATTGATCGGCGCGAGGAAACCATCCATGACGATGAAGCGCTTGCGTCCGATCCATGCAGCAGCGATCGAGCTCACGATGAGCGCGACGCTGATCGACCAGATAGCCGAGACCTTGCCCACCTTTTCCGCAAGAAGGGTCAAGTGCAGCGGTGCAAAGACCGTGAGCGCATCCTCACTCCAATGATAGCCCCAGGCCCAATGGAACGGATTCGAGAGCACGACATTGATGACGATGACCATGAGCAGCGGGAACGCCGCCCAGTACCAGGGAATCTTGATCTTCGGTTCGCGGCGCTTGCGTCCTTCCGTATGGGTGCCGTAGCCCTCGCCCGCCGCCTGCAGGCGCTTCGCGCGGAAGCTCACCCAGCCCCAGCCGATGGCGACGAACAGGATGGAAGCGAAGATGCCGATGCCCGGCCCTGCCCATGTCGATGTCTGGAAATACGATGAAGGGATAATGTTCTGAATTTGAGGCGTGCCCGGAAGCGAAACCTCGGCGAACGAGAAAATGCCCATCCAGAGCGCCGCCGGCAGCAGCCGCTTCGGGATGTCTGCCCGCCGGAACACATAGGCGCCGAATGGATACATGACGAATGCGACGACGAAGACGGACAGGCCGCCATACGTCAGTGCGCCGCAGCCCAGGAGCACGGCGAGCACGGCGCGTTTCTCACCGAGCACCTCGACGATCTTGCCAGCGACTGCCGCCGCAAGGCCGCCTTTTTCCATCAAACGCGCGAAAACCGCACCGAACAAGAAGACTGGATAATACGTTTTGACGTATTCTGCCATGCGCGTCATGTAGAGCTCCGTATACGTCGGCAGCACGCCGAACGCGCTCGCGAGTGCTGCAATACCCGCGAAAAGTGGCGCAATCAGTATGATCGACCACCCTCGGTACGCAAAATACATCAGGCCGACGAGGGCCACAGCGATACAGAAAGCCTCCATCCGATGAAACCGCTCCTCTCAAAAAACACGAAATAACGTATCTTATGCTACCATGCATTCCAGTTATTGTCAACGAGAGGAGGGCTTCCAATTTCACGAAAAGAACGTCAATGTCGCGCAACGGCCTCGCCTGCGAGGACATGATCGAGCACCCAGGCGACGAGATCGTCCTCGACGGGACAGCCGACGACGTCCGCCGCGGCGCGGACTTCTGCGCGTGCGCCGCCCGCGCAGATGCCGATGTCAGCGTTTTGCAGCATCTCAACATCGTTACGCTCATCGCCAAGCGCGATGATTCGCCAGTTCTGATATTCCGGCAGCGTGCGGATCGCTTCAAGCATCGCGCCTTTCGACGTGCCCTGCGCAACGAACTCATAATACTCGACCTCAGAGTAGAAGCCATGTGCAAGCTTTGGAATGCCCGCCTCTGCTGCCTCGCGTTCGAGCTGGCGCAGGTGCTCCGGCGTATCACGCACGAAGAATTTCAGCCACGGCGTCTGCGCGATGTCCGACACTTCCTCGAGTGCGACATGGCGGTAGCGATAATACTCATGCGGCAGGCGCGGATCATCGTTTTCCAGATTGCTCACGATGTTGCAGTCCGTCGCCGTGTAGACCTCGATGCAGGCCTCGGGAAATTTTGCAAGGCAACGCTCCGCAAAGCGCGGCCATGCATCGCCGCCCGGCAGCGGCCGCTCGGCGAGCACGCGCTTTTCCTGCCAGTCGTAGAGCATCGCGCCATTGAAGAAGACGCTTGGCGCGCTGATGGGCAGGCCGCTGACATAGCCGCCCGCCGCCTCGGGCGTCCGCCCCGTCGCCACGCCGAAACGGCCGCCGCCACGGACAAAGCGCTCGACAGCTGCGCGATTCCCCTCCGAGACGCGCCCGCCGCGCGGAATCAGCGTCCCGTCGAGATCGCTCAGAAGAATGGTATGTTCAAAAGGCTGGTTCATGAGTTCTCCTCTCCTGCCGCCGCGCACCAGGCACGCGGCGACACCTGCAGATATTTCTTGAAGACCTGGCTGAAATTCTTGTAATCGCCGAAGCCCGTCGCCTCGGCCACCTCGTAGACACGCAGCCGCCGCGCCCGCAGCAGCGGCAGGCTCGCCTGGACGCGCGTGCGCGCGAGCAGGCCGACAAATGTATGTCCTGTCGCCTCCTTGAGCTTGCGCGACAAGTAACTGACGGAAACGCCCTCGGCGTCTGCCAGTTCCTCGATGCTGAGGCGTTCGCGGTAGCGCGTCTGGACAGCCGTGAGCACATCGGCCACATAGGGATTGCCATCGGCATTGTCCATCGACCAGTCCACGAGCGTCGGCAGATCGGAATCGTCCCCGCCATCCGCCTCCTGCCGCCTGGCAAGTGCGCCGAGCACGCGCGTGAGCTCCATTTCATCCACGGGCTTCAATAGATAGTCGAACGCGCCGAGGCGTACGGCCCGCTGTGCATAGGAAAAATCCGCATAGCTCGTCAGGAAGATGATTGGTGTTGTATCGCCCGCCGCGCGCACCTTTTCGGCAAAATCAAGGCCCGAAAGGCGCGGCATTCGGATGTCGGCAAAGACGGCATCCGGATGCTCCGTCCGCAAGACTTCGAGCGCCTCGACGCCATCGGCCGCCTCGCCGACAACCTCGGCTCCGAGCGCGGCCCAGTCAATCGTCTCGACGAGGCCGCGCCGGATCATCTCTTCATCCTCGGCAATCACGATGTGAAGCAATGCTTACGCCTCCTTTTTCTTGCTTTAGATACGTCATGCGAAATGGTTCGGCTATCGCACCTTACTACTCCCCCCGCCGCTTTGCGGCCCGTCCCCCCTCAATGAGGGGGGCTGAAGTTTGAGAATTCCACGGTAGGGCTAAGATAACGGTCGTGCCTTGTCCCAATTTGCTTTCGAATGATACGCCATAGGACGCTCCAAACAGCAGCTGCAGACGCCGATGCACGTTGTAGAGGCCCGTATGATTCGCGGGGTCTTCCGTGCGGGCGAGCAGGGCACGCAGACGCTCACTTTCCTCAGGCTCCATGCCGCGTCCGTCATCGCGCACGGTCAGCACGAGCGCATCCTCGGACAGGCTGTGCCTCCGCCGTGCCTGCACAGTCACATGGATCGTTCCATCCGCCGCCTCGCCATACTTGATGGCATTTTCGATGATCGGCTGCAAAATCAGGCGCGGCACGGCGCAGTCAAGCGCTTCTTCCGGAATCTCTTCTTCATACGTGAAACGCCTGCCGAAACGCGCTTTCTGAATTTCGAGGAAGCCATGCGTATACGAGAGGTCTTCTGCGAACGAGACGAGGCGCTTCTGCCCGTGGATGCTGTAGCGCAGCAGCCGCGAGAGCGCCATGACCATCTGCGCCGCCTTGTCGGGCTCGAGCTTGATCATGTATTTGATGTTCTCGAGCGTGTTGAAGAGGAAATGCGGCTGGAACTGGCTTTCGAGGCGGCGGATGTCCGCGATGGCCGTCGCACGCGCTGCCTCTTCCTGCACAGCGCGGGCGCGCGCATCGCCTTCGCGCCGCGCACTCTGCCAGAGAATCGGCAGAAAGAGCAGCAGCACGAGCACGAAGCTTCCGATGCTGATAGCATACCGCGTCAAAAGGTCCGTCACAGGCAGCACGGTCGTGACACGCCAGCCCGTGGAAAGCGTCGCCTGCGTCACATAGTAATGCTGCCCTCCATGCTCGGCAATCGTCCGGTCAGCACTCTTGAGCGTCGACGACACCTTGCGCGGCGCCGTCTCCCCGCGCTCGAGATAGCGGCCGCCCGTCGCGAGCACGACGTTGTCATAACGATCCGTCACGATGATGTCGAGATACGGCGAAAAGAGTTCCTGCACGAGGAATTTTCCCGGCAGCAGGAAGAAGACCATGCCGCCCGGCAGGCTCCTGCCGATGGCGAGATCGAGCTCCGAGGCGCTGACGCCCTCGACCCACTCGGTGACAGGCGCTCCATCCGACTGCTGCAGGCGCGCGAGCAAGCCCATGTTCTCGGGCGTCTCACCAATTGGCGCAGGCAGGTATTTCCAGGTCCCGAGCACGATCTGCCGTTCGTCATCGAGCAGAAAGAACAGCGCTCCCGACCGCGAGGTATTTGCCGCATGGTAGAGCTGTGCCGAAAGCGCGGCGCGCGCCGCCGCATCCTGCCGCAGCCATGCAATATTCGTGCCTTCCGGCAAGTCTGTCGCCGCCTCATATCCCGCAATCCACGATTCCATGCGCCCAGCTGCTGCCATACGCACATCGCTGCTGCGCTGCACGACGTAATGCTGCCAGCTCGCCGCGACAAAGACCGCACCGAGCAGCAGGAACACGAGAACAGGGCCGCAGGCATAGAGCATCAGCGTCTTCTGCGCCTCGCGCTGGAAGGATTTCGTTTTCAAATCCATTCGCCTGCCTCCCCTCTTTTCTCAGTATACCAAAATCATGCTGCTGCCGCAAAAAATCAGCAGGTAGCGCCCGGCCGCCTGCTGATTGCTTCTTGCGATTCAGATATTACTGCACGCTCGTAAAGATGTCCTTGAACTTGTCGAGCCATGCCTTCTTGTTCTGGTTCACGACCGTCTCGTCATCCGTGATAATATGGATCTCGGACTTCTCGAGCAGTCCCTTCGGTGCCGGCACGTCATCGCGGACGCTGCGGCGATGGAGCTGCTGCGTGATGAGCGTCTGCGCTTCCTTGCTCGTGATGAAGTCGATGAACTTCTTCGCATTCTCCATGTGCTTTGCATTCTTGATGATGTAGATGCCATCCGGTTTCGAGATGACGCCTTCCTTCATATAAACAAGCTTGACAGGTGCGCCATCAGCGACGTACTTCGCGCCGCCTTCCTCGAACGTGCAGCCGACGACGTACTCGCCATCCGCGACGCCTTTATAGACGGCCGACGAACCCGAAAGCAGCTTGCCGTCGAGGTTCTTGCAGAATTTCTCGACATAGTCCCAGCCTTTATCAGGATCGCCATTGCCCATCGCATAGAGCATGTTGATGAGGTGCTCGTACGACGACGAGGACTTCGACGGATCGGCCATCGCGATCTTGCCCTTGAGCGCCGGATTCAGCAGGTCTTCATAGCCCTCGACCTTGATGTCGCCGATGAGGTCCGTGTTGACCATGATGACGCTCGGGATGTCCGTGAAGCGCGTCATCGAGCCTTCCTCGTTCTTGAACGCCGCCTGCACATGCTCCTCGTTTGCCGACTTGTACGGCTCGAAGAGGTCGGCTTTCGGCTTCATCGTCGAGAGCGAGCCGCCCCAGAAGATGTCGCCGAGCGGATTCGCTTTCTCGGACTCGACGCGCTTCAGGAGCTCGCCCGTGCCAGCCGCAACGACATCGACTTTGATGCCGCTTTCCTTCTCGAACTCTTCGACGAGCGGGTTGATGAACGCGAGCGGATGCGGGCAATAGACGACGAGCGTATTGTCATCGCCGCCCGAGCCGCTGCCGCTCGTAGCTGCCTGCTGCCCACCGCCGCCGCAGCCGGCGAATGACATCGTGATCATCGCAGCACCGACGAGCGATGCCACCAGTTTTTTGAGCTTCATGGAAAGTTCCTCCTTTTCAAAATACCCGAAACCCCTGAAACGTGAATCTTGAACCCTTTAGAGTGTGACATCATGGCGTCCGGAGACCTTGAAGAAGATCACCATGGCCGTGATGGTCGTGAGCGTCAGGATGGTCGAAAGCGCAGCCGCCGTGCCGTAGCTCGCGCGGATGACCTCGGTGTAGATGGCGACGGACATCGTCTTCGTCGCGCCCGTGAACAGGATGACGGAGCTCGAGAGCTCGTTGATGGCCGTAATCCATGAGAGGATCGCGCCGCTCATGACGCCTGGCAGCATCATGACGGCCGTGACCTTGAAAAATGTCCGCACAGGCGACGCGCCGAGGCTGATGGACGCCTCTTCGAGGCTCGGGCTCAGCTGGTAGAGAATCGCCGAGCTCGAACGCAGCGTATACGGCAGGCGCCGGATGACAAGCGAGATGATGATGATGGCCGCCGTGCCCGAGAGCAGCAACGGTTCGTCATTGAACGCCAGGAGCAGCGTGATGCCGAGGACGGAGCCCGGAATGATATACGGGAACATCGAGAGCGTGTCGATGACCTCCGTCAGCCAGCTCTTCCGCCGCGTTGTCAGGTACGCAATCGTCATGCCGAGGAAGATGATGGCGATGATCGCCGTCGTGCTGAAGAGGTACGTATTCGAAATCGCCGTGCCGAGGCTCGAGAAAATCGTCCGGTAACTGTCAAGCGAATAGCCATCGACAAAGATGGAACCACTCGTCTTGAGGAACGACGTGTAGATAACGACAAGCTGCGGAATGAGCGAAAGCGCGACGAGCGCATAGATGCAGACATGGAGCACGACATTCTTCCAGCCGTGGAGCGCGCCCATCTGCATCGGCCGCAACGAGCTCATCGTGAACGACTTGCGGTTGACGATGTATTTCTGCACCATGAAGATGCTCGACGTAATCAGCACCATGATGGCCGCCATCGCCGCCGCGAAATTCGCCTGGTCTCCGACCTCGTTGATGAACTCGGAATAAATCATGACCGGCATGACATTGAATCCTTCGCCGATCAGCATTGGCGTGCCGAAATCTGCCATCGCATTCATGAAGACCATGAGCGCGCCCGCGAGAATCGTCGGCGTAATCAGCGGCACGATGATCGTCACGACCTTGCGGATGCCGCTGCACCCAAGGCTTTCGGCCGCTTCGATGAGCGCCGAGTCGATGTTCTTCATCGCGCCTGCGACGTAGAGATAGATGAAGGGATAAAGCTTCAGCGTGAGTACCAGGAGGATGCCCGCAAAGCCGTAAATCGACGGAAAACTGATGCCGTACTGCGCGAGGAACTTCGTGATGTAGCCGTTGCGCCCGCCAATCAGAATCCACGAATACGCGCCGATGAACGGCGGCGACAGGAGCGAAATAACGATGCAGATTTCCACGGCGTTCTTGAACTTCACGCGGTAAAGCGTCATGAAATACGCGACCGCCGTGCCGATGATGACGGCCAGCACCGTCACGCATGTCGTGACGTAGAAGCTGTTGATCATCGACTGGTAGTAATATTTGCGCTCAAAGAAATGCGCGAAATTCGCCATGCTCCATGCGCCCGTCTCCGCATCCTGGAACGCGCTGACGAACAGCGAGAACAACGGATAGATCAGGAACAGCGCAAAGACCGCGATGGAAAGCACCGTGATGCCCGCCCAGAAATCCCAATGGAATTTTCTATTCATCGCGCACCACACCTTCCATGAGGCTGTGGCTGCCATCCGCCGTGAAGATGTTCACCTTCGCCGGATTCGGATGCAGCGTGACGACGTCGCCGACCTCGAGGATGTGCTCGGCATGGCCGACGTCCTGACTGTACTCGATGGATGGCTGGCCCGGCACGAGCATGTCATCGGAGAATTTCAGGCCGTACTGAATGTACTTGCCGAGAAATACCTTGCTCTCGATCGTGCAACGCACGCCACCACCGTCGCCTCGAATAGAGAACTCTTCGGGCCGCACGGCGATGATGATGTCCATGCCTTCGGCCGCCTCGTTCGACAGTCCTTCCATCGGCAGCACATAGCCGTCGGCAAACGCCGCTGCGAGTCCGCCCTCGTGTGCGACGAGACGCCCGTGGAACAGATTCGAATGGCCGATGAACGTCGCGACGAACGTATTGTACGGCCGCGCATAAATCGTATGCGGCCGCGCCGTCTGCTGGATGACGCCTTTCTTCATGACCGCGATGCGGTCGGAAATCGACAGCGCCTCCTCCTGGTCGTGCGTGACATAGACCGTTGTAATGCCGACCTGTTTCTGCACGGCGCGGATGGCCGAGCGCATCTCAATGCGAAGCTTCGCGTCGAGGTTCGAAAGCGGCTCGTCCATCAGCAGCACGCTCGGATGAATAACGATGGCGCGCGCGAGTGCGACACGCTGTTGCTGGCCGCCCGAGAGACGCTCCGGCAGACGATCCTGATACTCCGTGATCTGCACGACGTCGAGAATCTTGTCGACCTTCTCCTTCATCTCGCTCTTTGAAATTTTGCGGAGCTTCAAACCATACTCGACATTCTCGCGCACGGTCAAGTGCGGGAAAATCGCATAGCTCTGAAACACCATGCCGATGTTGCGCTTATGTGCCGGGATATCATTGATGACCTTGTCATTGAAGCGGATCTCGCCGCCCTCGATGCTGTTGAATCCGGCAATCATGCGCAGGAGCGTCGTCTTTCCACAGCCCGACGGCCCCAGGAGCGTAAAAAATTCGCCGTTCTTGATATGCTCCGTGAGCCCCGGGATGATCGTCAGATCTCCATAGCGCTTGACGACGTTCTCGATTTCGATGGCAACACTCACGTTTCCCACCTCTTTCAGAAGATTTGCTTTACTTGTATTATAAAAAAAGAAGCAGGATGGAACAATCCGAAATCCTGCAACTTTATCTCCGATTCTGAACGGAAAACGTTTTATTCTTTTTTTGCTGCTGCTTTGGCTGCTGCCATCTTCGCCTGCTTCGCCGCGAGGTACTTCTGCTTGAGCTGAAGCTTGTGCTGCATGGCATGAACGAATTCCTTCGCAGCTGCCTCATCTGCCTCATCCGGATGTGTCGAAGCAAGCTTCCAGCGCTCGAGGCTCTTCGCGCCGCCATGCGGATCGTCAGGGCCCGCATTCTTGCGATGTTCCAGCAGCGCCGGATTGATTTTGCCGCGGCAGCCGAACGTGCCGAGGATCTCACACCCCTTGCCAAGCTGGTAGCCTGCCCGCGCAAACGACGTAATCGCATGCTCGCTCGTCGGGTCCGTGCCATGCGTCTGGAAGAAGCAGACGCGCACATCGTGCACCCTCGGCAGATATTTCAGCATCAGCGGATCCGGTGCCCCGAGGCGCAGCCAGTATCCGAGCAGGACGACCTCGTAATCATCAAATTTCTGCGGCGCATCCTGTACGCGGAAGACATCGACATGCCCATCGAGCGCTTCTGCCATAGCGTCAGCAATCTTTTTCGTGTTGCCCGTGACGGACGAATAGATGATAGCCCATTTCTTCATGCGGCATTTCCCCTTGTCAGATCATTTTTCCTCCATTATAGCAGACTCGCCGCCGCTTTGTGAAATCAAAAAGACACATCCATCATAGGACGTGCCTTTTCTCTCTTCCATTCTATCGAATTCAGCCGACGAGCTTCTCTTCCTTCGCGTCAGCCGCTTCCATCTTCGCGACGAATGCATCCGTCACATGGAACTCGAGCTTCGTGACCTCTGGCGTGCTGAACGCCTCAACGAATGCCTGATCGCCGAAGACCTTCGCGAGCTCGGCCGGATTCGCTGCAATGCCTTCCTCGGCAAGGTAGCGGACAATGATCTTGTAGTCCATGGCCTCTGGCTCCGTCTGCGTGCCGTCAGCCTCGTAGACGAGGAAGGACGGCTCTTCGTGCGTGCCCGTGAAAACGAGGACGCGGTCAGCGCCAACGCCCTGATGGCGATCCGCAAGCAGGCGGATCGCTGCCGTTCCCGGCATGACGCGCATCGTGCTTCCATTCAGAACCATATATTCTTTCTCGGCCGTCGTATAATTCTTGATCTCCATCATGTCGGTCGCCTCCGTTTCAATTTCTGTGCTTAGTATAGCAGGCATTTTCCGCAAGAGAAATGCAGGAAGTGCTATGAAGATTGCAAAAAGTGCTCTGCTCGTCTATAATGGGAAAAAGACTTGGAGGCGATACTTTGGAGACGTACGAAAAGAAGGGCTACCTGCTGCGCGATTTTCGGGTGTTCCGGCTGAAAGACCAGCGCCTGTCGCCGATTCCCTTCCATTATCACGACTTCCACAAGATCATCCTGTTCCTCGGCGGCCATGCCGACTACATCATCGAGGGCCGCAGCTATCCGCTCGTGCCGCGCGACATCATCTTCGTCTCGGCCGGCGAAATCCACCGGCCCGTGCTCTCGCCCGACGTGCCGTACGAGCGCATCGTCATCTACGTCGCGCCCGCATTCCTCGCGCGCTGCCAGAAAGACGGCGACGACCTCGCCGCATGCTTCCAGAAAGCACGGGTGGGGTCGTCGGTCATGCATGCAGGCACGGGGCTTTCCCATGACCTGCTGTTTCATATGGAAAAACTCGAGCATACGTCGCGCGAAGAAGGCTTCGCGAACGGGCTCTATACAGAAATCCTCTTCATCGAGTTCATGATTCTCCTGAACCGCGCGATGCTCGCGCACGAGCTCGGTGAGCTGCACGCTTCGTCGTATGACGAAAAGATCCAGCAGGTGCTCAAATACATCAACAGCCACCTCGACGCCGACCTCACGATCGACGCGCTCGCAGAGCACGTCTACCTCAGCAAGTACTACCTCATGCGGAAGTTCAAGCAGGAGACAGGCTACAGCATCCATCAATATATCACGAGCAAGCGATTGCTCGCCGCGCGGAAAATGCTCTCTGGCGACGAACCTGTGACAGACATCTGCTATGCCTGCGGCTTTCACGATTACTCGACATTTTCCCGCGCGTTCCACGCCATGTTTCACATGACGCCGAAAGAATGGCGGGCACAGGTGACATCGGTCACATCTGAAACGTCTGTCACTTCGCTGCCTTCGCTTCCTCGATGACAGCCGCTGCCTGCTTTTCAGGCACGACTTCATAGCGCAGGAATTCGCGCTCGTACGTGCCGCGGCCCTGCGTCTGGGAGCGGAGGTCGGTCGCATACTGGTAGAGCTCGGCCTCGGGGACTTCGGCGCGGACGACCATCTGGCCTTTGTCGCCCGTCTCCGTGCCGAGGATGCGGGCGCGCTTGCTGTTGAGGCTGCCGATGATGCCTCCAACGTAGTATTCTGGCGCTGCGACCGTCACGGTGTC
>OMZR01000199.1 GCA_900315575.1 uncultured Veillonellaceae bacterium | reverse complement strand
GCTGGCATTACGGTGAAGAAGTATTGCCGGGCATCACGGCCAAGATGACCGTCTCCGAGATCAAGCAGCGCTTTGCCGAGGCGCAGCGCGAGGAAGAACCGGCCTCGTTGCCTGCTGTACAGCCCGCTGAGCCCGCCATCTGGCGTCGCCCGCAGTTCCTGCAGCAGAAAGGACGCCTGTCAGGCGCCGAGCGCGGCACGCTCATGCACAGCATCATGCAGAACCTCGATCTGCAAGGCGACCTGACGCGCGAGGGCCTGCGCGCTCAGGTCGCTTTGATGGAGGAAAAGGGCCTGATTGCCGCGGGGCACGAGTCGGCCGTCAACTACACGAGCATCGAGCGCTTCTGCTCATCCGCCATCGGCATGCGCATGAAAAGCGCTGCGCGCGTCTGGCGCGAACTGCCCTTCAGCCGCATGATTCCCGTCGGTAAAGTTAATCCCGCCTACAGCGAGAGCGCGGAGAAAATCTTCATCCAAGGCGTCATCGACGTCCTCTTTGAAGAAAACGACGGCAGCCTCGTCCTGCTCGACTACAAGACCGACCGCGACACCGCCCCCGACAAGATCCGCCGCCGCTACGCCAAGCAGATCGAGCTCTACCGCGAAGCCGTCGAATCCATCCTCGGTAAGCCCGTCAAAGAGAGCATTCTCTTCCTGCTCCACGACGGCACGAGCCTGCGGATTCCCTGAATCGCTGAATCAAAAACGAGACTGTAACCAGATGGTGTTGCATCTGGTTACAGTCTCGTTTTTTCGCTTTGCGATGATTTATTTGTCGCTCTCTTTTTTTGCATCGGACGGCGCTGCGGTGGCGTCGCCGCTTTTTTCTTCGCGTGTCACGAGGATCTTGTCGATGCGGGCGCGGTCCATGTCGACGACTTCAAAGGTGAAGCCGTTCCACTCGCATTTTTCGGCGACTTTCGGGATGTAGCCGAAGTAGGAGGTCAAAAAGCCGCCCATCGTCTGGTAGTGGTCGTGGTCTTCGTCGGGAAGTTCGGCGATGTCGAAGCGCTCTTTGAAGTCATCGATGGAGCAGAGGCCGTCGACGTACCATGAGTGCTCATCGCGCGGCGTGAACTGGATGGGGTCGGGCTCGACATTTGACATGGAGTCGCCAATGATCTCCTGCAGGATGTCGTTCATGGTGATGAAGCCGATGACGCCGCCGTATTCGTCGAGGACCATGGCTTCGTGGATGCCCGTGTCGCGGAATTTCGCGAGGACGCGGAAGGTCTCCATCGAGCGCGGCACGAACATGGGCTTGCGGATGTACTGCGCGAGGTCAAGCGATTTGCGCTCGAGCGAGGCATTCAAGAGGTCCTTGGCGTAGAGCACGCCGCAGAAATCGTCGAGGTTCTCGCGGCCAACGGGGAAGACATTCTGCGGATGCTCGCGGATGATGCGCAGGTTGTGGCGCAGGGAATCTGTCAGATCGAGCCAGAGCATCTGCGTGCGCGGCGTCATCAGGGAATAGGCCGTCTGGTCGCTCATGTGGAAGATGCGGTCGACCATGGCCTGCTCGGACTTCTCGAAGGTGCCGTCTTCTGTGCCTTGTTCGATGAGGTCCTTGACCTCGTCCTCTGTGACGGTGTCCTCGATGTTCGGGTTGATGCCGAGCAGCAGCAGGATGCCGCCCGCGGAGCTGGACAGGAAGCGGATGAAAGGCCGTGCGAGATGCGTGAGCCTTGCGACGATGCGGTGATACTTCATGAGTATGCGCTCAGGATTCTGTGCGGCTTTCTTCTTCGGCAGGAATTCGCTGAAGAGCAGGGCGATGTACGTCACGACGACGATGCTCAGAATCATCGCGATGAGCGTGGCATGCGGCAGGAACGAGATGAAGGTGGCGAGGTACGGCGCAATGAACGCACCCGTACAGATTCCCATGAGGATACCCGTCAGCGTGATGCCGACCTGGACGAGGGAAAGCGGCGCTTCTGCGTTCTCGAGCAAACCGAGTGCCGCCTCTGCGTCGCGGTTGCCATCTTCAGCGAGCTTCTCGAGGCGGCCGCGGTGGCTTTCCGTCAGCGCCGTCTCAATCAGGGAGAAGAAGGCATTGGCAAACAGCAGTAACAAGAGTAAGACGAGCAGTAGGCCCGCGTCAGTATTGTCCAAAAATGATACACATCCTTTTATCTGCATGAAATATAGTGTAAACTGTATTCTTTATAATATAGCATAACTATGGTGCTTTGTCACATCTGGCGGAGCAGGAGCAGAAGACTCAGTCATCATACCAAGGGCCATTGCCGATGATGATGCCACCGTGCAGCGTCACAGGCGTGGAGTTGCCGACTTTTGTCGGCATGCGCGTCGTGATCTTGTAAGGCGTATCGACGAGCCAGGCCGTGACGAGCACACCGTCGTCCTTTATTTTGCGGTAGGCCTTGCGGTCGAGCTCTGCTTTGTAGACTTCGCTCTTGTGGGCGGCGACGGTGGAGCTCGTCAGGGCTTGCGTGAAGGCCATGCCGTCCGACCACTTGTAGAGCGTCTTGGCGCCGGCGAACGCGTCGCTCATGGCGGCCTTGATGAATGTCGAGCACCGTGGTATCGTCTACAACAGGACGCACGTAGGCATTGTCCTCAGAGACTTTGGCAAACGACAGCAGACAGTCGATATGCGCTAAGATATTCGCATTGATCTGTATCTG
>OMZR01000200.1:1104-3724 GCA_900315575.1 uncultured Veillonellaceae bacterium | reverse complement strand
AAAAGAAATTGGAACAAAAAATCGCTGAACAAAAAAAAGCAAAGAATAGAGAGCTCAAAACATATACAATGCAGGAATGGGGATTGTGAGAAAAGTAGAGAAACCATAACTTTGCCATAAAAATCATTCATCATCCTCAGATTCACTGATCAATATGAAAAAGACTCTCGCAATGGTTGGCGCGGTATTGACATGTGTAACCGCCACTGCACAGAACGGCGAATTGGCCACTCCTCAGCTTTCAGCAGTCACCGGCAACATACCTACGGACACCATGTTTGTGGATTGGTATGTCACCCCTGCCCCAACAGTCCCATTACCATCGTTCGAGGAGACGACAGAAATACTGCGTCAAGGAGACGCCACGTCAAGCTTGACGGACTATAGTGAAGTGGAAAATTTCGAGATTGCAGAGCCTCGTTTTGCATGGAGAATGTGGGCGCGGCTCATTCGACGGCGAGGCCGTTCTTCTGCGCGAGCGCGCGAATCTGGTCGGCTGTCCAACCGGAGAAGGATTTGATCTTGTCGAGCGCTTCGTGCCCCTTGAGCATATTGAGAACGATGTTGCCTTCGCCCTCGGCCTTGCCCTCGGCATGCCCTTCCTGCCATTGCTTCTTCATTTCCATCATGAGCGTCATATACTCCCACCTCGTTTCCTTATGTGCTTTGACTTTTCGGACTTCGCTTTCAATGCTTTTCGTAAAGCGGCCTTTGGCAGAGAGGCCATTTACATAGTCGAGGAACGCTGCAATGTCGGAATCGAGTCCTTCACGACTCCCCAGGCTGTTCAGGAAGATCTTCGTTGTTTCGTCGCCCATTGCCAGCGCAGGATTTTCCTTGCAGGTTTCCTGAAACGTATAAATGCTTTTCCTACCTTCAAAGGGGTCGAAGGTACAGATGAAGATGACGAAGGATTTCCGCAGCTGCGTGTAGAGCTCGCCTTTGTTCAGCACATCCATGTCCATCATGGCCTGATAGTAGCGTGCGCGTTTCGGCAGCTCGTCCGGCGTGTCACCGTCCGTTGTCTGCATCTCGATATCGTACAGTGTCCCTTGGTCGTCTTCGACAAAGACGTCAAGACGCACGCTCTTGCTGTCGTAGCGGATATCGATGGTCTTTTCTGTGACTGGATACGAAATCTGCCGGATGCGGATGCCGAGGATTTTCTCGATGAGCCGCTTGCAGATGCGCTTGTTCTGCATGACTTTGAGGAACAGGAAGTTGTCACAAATCGTGAGCTCCTCCCACGTCTTGATTTTTCCCACGGAATCGCCTCCTTGATTTCTATTTTACGGCGAATCTGAAGAAACTGCAAGATAACAAAAGTAAAAGTACCGCCTGAGCGACGACCTGTCGGACGTCGGTTCGGAGCTGTATGCAGTGTGCATTGCCTCTCCCCGCAATTTTCCCCTCCCGGCAGGAAAATCCCCGTTTCGCGTCGTAATATAGAAAACAGCTGTATATGCAAAAACGGTAGATCAGGAAGGAAGTCTAAAACCGCATGAACATCCAACCGGAATCACTGGAGCTGCTGCTCCGCCTCGCAGCGGGCACGCTGCCGGACGAGGCGCTCGGGCAGTACCGCTATGGCAACCTGCTCGACATCAAGAACCTCGCTGCACAGATGTCCACTGGGGGGGTATTTCGTACGTTGACTTGAGACAGAGCCTGCACCAGAAGATTGCCCGCCGCCTCGTGCGGCTGCACCGCAAGATCGTCGTGGGCATCATGGGCGCTTCGTCGACCGCCTGGATCGGGGACGAGCTCTACCACCTGCTCGACGACTCCGGCATCTTCGAGCCGTATGTCTTCACCCTGCGCGCGCGCACGCGGCCGAAGGAGGAGGCAGACAACCAGCGGGAATACGATGCCAATGTCCAAGACATCCGCCGCCGGGGCCTGCGCCTCGTCGAGAACTTCAACACCCGGGAGCGGCGGGAGTACACGTGGGACGAGCTGCCGGTGCATCCGGACATCTGCTTCTGGCTGTCGCCGTGGATGTGGCTCTGGGCAGGGCCTCTGCGCGTGTGGAACTTCCCGTTGACGACGCTCCACACGCTGATTCCGTACGGCTACCCCGGCGTCACCGACCGTGACCGCACGTTTGACAAAGGGTATTTCGACCAGGAGCTGCACAACCTCGCCTGGCTCATCTTCCTGGAGAGCGCGGCGTCCCTGCCGCTGGCGCGGCGGTACTGCTTCAGCGGCGATGCGAACTGCCGCTATACGGGGTATCCGAAGATGGATCCGTTCTTCGTGCCGCAGCAGGTGGAGGAGCCGTCGCGCTGGCAGCCGCTCCTCGCGGCGAACGGCACGCCGCATGCCAAGAAGATCATCTATTCGCCGCACCACTCGCTCAGAAAGGAAGACCTGATTACGCTTTCGACGTTCGCGGACAACGGGCGCTGGATGCTCGACCTCGCCAGGAAGTACCAGAAGGAGACGGTCTGGGTCTTCAAGCCGCATCCGCAGCTCGGCATCAAGGCCATCCGCTACGGCCTGTTCAAAGACCAGAGCGAATGGGAAGCGTATCTCGCGGCATGGGAGGCGCTGCCGAATGCGACCGTCCAGCTGACGGGCGGATACCACCGCCTGTTCCAGGAGTCGGACGCCATCATCA
>OMZR01000200.1:0-1084 GCA_900315575.1 uncultured Veillonellaceae bacterium | reverse complement strand
ATCAATGACAGCGCGTCGTTCATGGCGGAATATCTGTTCGTCGACAAGCCGATGCTCGAGCTGCGGCGGCCGGAGCAGGCGTTCGACGAATTCGGCCAGCAGGTGCTCGAGCTGCTGTACCAGGCGGACGGCAAGGACTTCTCCGGCATCGAACGGTTAGTGCAGGATGTCGTCCTCGGCGGCCATGACCCGAAGCAGCCGGCGCGCGAAGCTTTCTTCCGGGAAAATCTCGATTACTACCATGCCATGGGCGGCCATACGGCCGCAGAGAACATTTTCACGACGTTCTGCAAGCAGCTGTATCGCGACGGCGGCGCAGACGAGGCATGATGCCGCCGTGCATCGAGATTCAGAAAGGGGTTTTTGCCATGGGACAGAAGGAAAGCCGTGTGTACGGCAAGAAAATCGATATCCGGCCGGACGAGGTGCAGGCGTTCTACGACAAGCGGGCGCAGTCGATGGCCGAGCGGGAGGAGGCGTATACGACCGTCCTGCTCGGCGACCAGGATCCCTCGGCAGCGCGCCGCTGGGCCGAGACAGTCGCGCCGCTCTGCGGGGACTACGTCGGCGTCGATTTCTCAGCGGACATGATCCGCTACGACGAGCAGCACTTCGCGGCGCCGCCGTTCGACCGCTGCACGTTCTGCAACCTGTCGTTCGAGCAGGCGATGCAGGCGGAGGCCGTCACGTCGCAGAAATACGACGCCGTCATCATCACGGGCGTGTCGATGTACATCAACGACGATGCGCTGCGGACGTGCTACGAGGGGCTCGCGAAACTGCTCGCTCCGGGCGCCATCGTCTACATCGAGGAGAGCGCGGCCGTCCGGGAACGCCTGAGCCTCGACCACATCTGGTCGGAGGCGCTCAAAGACGACTACGCTGCCATCTACCGCACGCGCGAGGAGTACCAGGAGCTCCTCGCACCGCTGCTTGCCGTCTGCGACGTCGTCGAGGACGACTGCATGCATGCCGTCGATAAAGAGGAATACACGGAGACGACGCACTGGTACACAATCCTGCAGTTCCGGGGGGCGGCCGTATGACGAAAGTCATCACATACGGCACGTACGACATGCTGCAC
>OMZR01000202.1 GCA_900315575.1 uncultured Veillonellaceae bacterium | reverse complement strand
AATCCTAACCCGTTGGGTGAGAGACGGAAAGCAGCGTTATGTTAGTTATGGCAGGGGTCCGACCGCATCGATCTCTTGCTTCTTGAATACTTCAGGTTATATTGTGTTCATCATAAATGAACAGCGAAGCTTGAAAGACAACGACGTCTCCTGAAAACACGTCGTTGTCTTTTTCTATGCAACGATTGCCCGTTTATGGTGCCCGCAGGATACGAGGCGCGCACAGAGCCCGTCCCGCATCCGATTTTCCTGCATGAAAAGGAGGTATCCTTCATGAGCAAGCCTGTTGAACCGTATCTGATGTCGGTCCTCTCGAGCCGCCTCTACAGCATCGGCCTCGAGATGACGAATACGCTCATGCGCACGGCGCGCTCGCAGCTGATGAGCGTCTGTCACGACCTTTCCACGGCCATCTGCGACCGCAACGGCAAAGTCATCGCGCTCGCCGAGAGCATCCCCGTCCACTGTGCGAACATGGGCCTTACGGTGCGCCCGTGCTTCGACCATCCCGAGGGCATCCAGCCCGGCGATCTGTTCCTGAACAATTCGCCGTACCACGGCAACACGCATCATGCCGACTACACGTACATCGCACCTGTGTTCCACGACGGCGAGCTCATGTTCTTCGCCGTGACGAAGGGGCATCAGGCCGACATCGGCAATTCCATCCCGAGCACGTACGCGCCGACGGCACGCGACATGTTCGAGGAAGGTGCGATTGACTGGCCGTGCATCAAGATCCAGAAGAATTACAAAGATGTGCCGGACATCATCGCGATCGCGCAGATGCACAACCGCGTGCCGGAGATGTGGTACGGCGACTACCTCGCGTGCGTCGGTTCGTCGCGCGTCGGCGAGAAGCGGCTCGCGGCGCTTTGCGAGGAATATGGCAACGACGTCGTCAAGCGCTTTTGCGAAGCGTATCAGGACTATGGCGCGCGCCGCATGAAGGAAGAGCTCAAGCAGCTGCCGAAAGGTCACTACGAGTACGACATCAAGGCGGACGCCATCGAGGGCGTCGTGCCGGAAATCACGATCCATATCGAATGCGATACGCATCCCGAGGATGGGACGATTGCATTCGATTTCACGAAGAATGCCGACTCGCTGCCCTGCGGCCTGAACATGTGCGAGGCGACGACGCTCGCGAGCGCCGTGACGGGCGTCCTGAACCGCATGCCGTGCGACATCCCATGCAACGACGGCGCGATGAGCCAGATCAAGGTCAAGATGCGCGAAGGCTGCGTCATCGGCAAGGCAAAAGCGCCGTACTCGTCGTCGATGGCGACGACGAACCTCGCTGACCGTGTCATCTCGGGCGTGCAGGCGCTCATGAACAAGATCACGTCCAATAAAGGCATGGCCGAAGGCGGTGCGACGCAGTGCCCGGCCGTCGCGGTCGTCTCTGGCACGGACTGGCGCAAGGGGGATGCGCCGTATGTCAACCAGATTTTCTGCGGCATGACGGGCGGCCCAGCCGTCAATGGCTACGATGGATGGATCACGTACCAGTACCCCGTCACGGGCGGTGCGATGAACTGGAACTCGACGGAAGTGCTCGAACAGCAGTATCCGTTCAAGGTCGTGTCGGAAGAGATCCTGCCGAATTCCGTCGGCGCCGGCCAGTTTGATTCCGCGCCGTCATGCAAGTTCGTCATGACGGCACGCCACGATCCTGTCGTCTGCGCGTACAGCTGCGACGGCATCGCGAACCCGCCGAAAGGGGCGGCGGGCGGCCTGGACGGCCACAAGTCGGCGGCATGGAAGTACAAGCTCGCCGAGGGGGAAGCATCGCGCACGGAGCTGCCGCCATTTGCGGAGCCTGTCATCACGAAGAAAGAAGCCATTGTCTCTGAAAGCTCGTCCGGCGGCGGTTACGGCGATCCCTTGGAGCGCGATCCCGAGCTCGTCTGCCATCGCGTGAGGGAAGAGTGGATCACGAAGGAATTTGCGGCCAAAACGTATGGCGTCGTCGTCGATGACAGCCATGAGCATTTCGTGCCCGATGTCGCCGCGACGAAAAAGCTCCGCGCAAAGCTGCGTGCTGAACGCGCCGCGAAAGGCGCAGCGGACGCAGAGACGCAGGAAGCTGTCGCGAAGGAAGCCTGAGAGGAGGAGCCATCATGTCGAAATATGCTTGTGTCGATGTCGGCGGGACGTTCACGGACGCTGCCGTCGTCGATGAAAATGGATCGGTCAACGTCTTCAAGTCTCCGACGACGCCGCATGACTGGACGGAGGGGATCCTCGGCGCGCTGCGCGTCGCCGCCGAGGAGAGGCCGAAGCTCCTCGTCCTCACGACGTGCACCTACGAGGGCGTGCTGTATCCGATCTGGGAGATCGCGCGCGAATGCGAGAAGGCCGGGGTCCTGTTCTACGCGGACGAGGCGTGGGCGGCGTCCGCCGTGCCGGCGGATGCCGCGGCGCTGAAGGTGAACGGCAAGTCGGCCGTGCTGATGGATCAGGGCAGCGGATCGGTGCTGTTCTGCTTTCTG
>OMZR01000203.1 GCA_900315575.1 uncultured Veillonellaceae bacterium | reverse complement strand
CAGCCGTCTCCCACACTTCTTTCGACGTTCACCGCGGCGAAGTCTTCGGCCTTCTCGGCCCGAATGGCGCGGGAAAGACGACGACGTTCCGCATGCTCTGCGGCCTGCTGCCGCTGACGTCTGGCACGCTCAGCGTCGCAGGCGTCGATCTTCGCACGGCACGCACGGAGGCGCGTCGCAATATCGGCTATGTCGCACAGAAGTTCTCGCTTTACAGCCAGCTGACCGTTTACGAGAATCTGCGTTTCTATGGCGGCACGTACGGCATCCCGGCACGCGAGCTCCAGCGGTGCATCCAGGAAGTCATGGAAGAATTCGACCTGACGGATCGCGCCGACCATGTGGCGGGCGAGCTCCCAGGTGGTTACAAGCAGCGTCTTTCGATGGCGGCCGCGCTCATTCATAAGCCAAAAATTCTGTTCCTCGACGAGCCGACGAGTGGCATCGACCCGCTGGCGCGGCGCACGTTCTGGCAGCAGATTGCGCACCTTTCCGCGAAGGGAACGACCATCATCATCACGACGCATTTCATGGACGAAGCCGAATACTGCGACCGCATGATGATTCAGGATCACGGCGAGATGCTCGTGCTCGGCAGCCCGTCAGAAATCCGCGAGCGCATGCACATGCCCGATGCCGATATGAACGCGATCTTCATCGCCATTGTCGAGCAGGCGCGGGCGGAGCTCGCGAAAGAGGGGAGGAAGCCCGCATGATTCGTCGTTTCCTGGCGCTCGTCTGGAAGGAATTCCTCGAACTCATCCGCGACCGCAGCAGCATTCTCATGGGCGTCGTGCTGCCGCTCATGCTGATTCTGATTATCGGCTATGGCATGTCGCTCGATGTCGAGAATGTGCCGACGGCCGTCGTGCTCGAGGACACGTCGCCAACGGCGCGTTCGATGGTTTCGTTCACGCAGGGGTCGAAATATTTTTCTCCCGTCTTCGTCCATGAAATGCCCGAGGCCGAGCAGATGCTCCGCGACCATGAGGTCTCGGCCATCCTGCGCGTGTCGCATGAGTTTACGGAAAATCTCGCGAAAGGCACAGCTTCGCTCCAGCTCATCCTGAATGGCGGCGACGCGACGACGGCGATGTCGGCGCAGAGCTACGTGCAGGGCGCCGTACTGGCATGGGCAGCGAACCGTGCGACAGCAGCAGGCGTCGGGCAGGCGACGGTTGTTTCGCGTGTCTGGTTCAATGATGCGAACACGAGCACCTGGTTCTTTGTGCCAGGCATCCTCATGATGGTGCTGACGATCAGCGGCGTGTTCCTGACGGCCATGGTCATGGCGCGCGAATGGGAGCGCGGCACATTCGAATCGCTGTTCGTGACGCCCGTGCGCATTTACGAGCTCATTTTTGTAAAGGTCGTGCCGTATTTCGTCGTCGCGATGGGCGGCATGCTGCTCTGCCTCGTGGCGGGGCGCGTGCTCTACGACCTGCCGATGCGCGGCTCGATGGCACTGATTCTCGGCGAGTCCATGCTTTATCTTGTCATCGCACTCTCGCTCGGCCTTGTCATTTCGTCGCTGACGAAGAACCAGCTGCTCGCGTGCCAGATGTCTTTGATCATCAGCTTCCTGCCGACGGTCATGCTGTCGGGCTTCATGTTCGACCTGCACTCCGAGCCGCTCGTCATCCGCATCGTCAGCCATTTTCTGCCGATGACGTATTTTCTCGAGCTCATGAAGTCGCTGCTGCTCGCGGGCAATTACTGGCCGCTCATCGCGCGTGACACTGCCATCCTCGTCGGCTATGCCGTGCTCTTCATGTGTATCGCCTATCGTCTGACGCGAAAGAAGGTGGAAGGATGAAGCTCTATCTGCAGCAGCTGTTCTTTCTCTGCCAGAAAGAACTCATCGCGCTCGTCAAAGACCCGCGCCTGAAATTCATGCTCGTCGTTCCGCCGATTTTGCAAGGTTTTCTGTTCGGCTATGCGGCAAACTACAACCTCGAGGAAGTCCCGTATGCCGTCGTCGACGAATCGCATGGCGCGCTCGCGCGCGACCTCGTGGCGCATATCGATGCGGCACCGGCGTTCAGCCGTGTCGTGACGCTGACGAGCCCGACAGAAGTCGCAGACTGGATTGATTCTGGCGACATCCTGCTCGCCGTCGTGATTCCGCAGGATTTCGACGAGCTCATCGAGCGCGGCGGGCAGGCACCCGTGCAGGTCATCGCCGATGGCCGCAACAGCTCGATTGCCGGTCTCGCGACAGGATATGTCAGCCAGATTGTGTCTGCATGGAACGCGCAGCGCATGGACGGCAGCGGCATCGCCATCGAGGCGCGGACATGGTATGATCCGAATCAGGAGACGCAGTGGAATTTCGTGCCGAGCCTCATGGCGATGATTTCGTTCACGCAGGTCATGCTGCTCGCTGGCATGTCGATTGCGAAAGAACGCGAGCAGGGGACGTTTGACCAGCTGCTCGTGACGCCGCTTCATCCGTCGCAGATTCTGATCGGCAAAGCTGTGCCCCCCGTGCT
>OMZR01000204.1 GCA_900315575.1 uncultured Veillonellaceae bacterium | reverse complement strand
CATTTCGCCGTCGCCGGTGTAGGCTTCTTTGGAGATGTCGCCGCCTTCGATGACCTGTGAGCATTCCGGCAGCTCAGGGATCCCGCCGCTCAGCAGCTTTATACCGCCCATAGCTTTCTGAAGCTCCTTCGCATTGCAGCGAAGCTGGTTGCGGCGAAGACAGACCGGTCGCTTTTCCACAGAATGAACAAGAAAATGGAAGGCAAATTCCTTGCCGTAGTCATTTGTGAGACTTTTAACAAGTTCTTCCGGACAGGAATATACGATCGACATAGCCTTGACATTATCAATTTTGCCTTCGTATATCTTCTTCTCCTGGCGTATGAAATTCCGCAGAACAGCATTCACCATACCGGCTGCGCTGGTCTTGCCGAACTTCTTTGCGAGCTTTACGCTCTCGTTGACAGCAGCGTTGTCCGGGACGAGATCCATATATCCGAGCTGATAGATACCGGCACGGAGTATATTCACAACTATGCTGTCCATTTTTTCTATCGGGCGTTTTGAGAGCCTTCCTATCACATAATCAAGACTTATCCTGCGCTGGATAACGCCGTAATATATCGCTGAACAAAGTCTTTTCCCCCGATCATCAAGATCGGAGGAATCAAGACCTGCATTCAGCTGGATATTTGAGTAGCTTCCGCTCCTGAACGTCTTGTCGAGGAGCTGCTGCACCGCGCGCTGCGGCACGAGAATCGCGTTCGGCACCGTCTCGCCCGTGAGCTTCACGCGCGCGAACATGCCGGGAAGCAGCAGCCCGTCGGGATTGCCGAAGAGCGCCTTCACCGTCAGCGTGCCGGAATTCTGCGTGAGCGCGCGGTCCGCCTGCACGATGCGCCCGTCGAGCGGATACGTCGTGCCGTCGGAGAGCTTGATCGCGACCGTGATGCCATTGCCGCTGCCGCTCTGCATCTGCTGGATGTTGCGGAACTTCAGATACTCCGTCTCGGAGATGCTGAACGTCACGAACACGGGATCCGTCGTGCCGATCGTCACGAGGTTCGTATTGCCCGCCGTCGCGAACGTGCCGATGGCAACGTCATCGACGGAAACCTGACCGGACATCGGCGCATAGACGACCGTATCGGAGAGATCCTGCTGCGCCTTCTGCAGCAGCGCCTGGTTGGCCGCCGCTGCCGCGCTGTACGCGTTGACATTCGCCTGCTGCGTCGTGACCTGCTGCTCGGAGATCGCGTCCGATGCCAGGAGCTCCTGGTCGCGGCCGAGATCCGTCTGCGCGTTCGCGAGCGTCGCCTGCGACTGCGCGAGCGTCGCCTGCGCCTGCAGCACCGCCGACTCATACTGGCGGCTGTCGATGCGATAGAGCGGCTGCCCCGCCTGCACGAAATCACCGCCGTGGAAATACTTCTCCACGACGCGACCCGAGACCTTGGACTGCACCTTGACCTCGTCCTTGCCAGCGATCTGCCCTACGTACTCGCTCACGACCGGCGTGTCCTGCTGCAGGACCTTCATGGCCTTGACCTGCGCAGCGCCACCGGCCGCCTGCTGCTTCTGCCCGCCGCAGCCGGCGAGCAGTGCGGAAGCCGCAAGCGCCAGCGCGAGCATGAGCGCAATCGGTTTCTTTCTTTTCGCGAAATGCAAAAAAATAACCTCCCTCTTTTACTTCCCTGGAAGAGACATCTCATTCCTTCTTAAAATTAGTAAATATTTGTTTACTATTTATCGTCAATATAGTATAGTATATCTAGCGAAAAGTCAAGGCGGCGCGAGCGTATCCCGCCCCGCTTTCTGCAAATTTAATTGTATGAAAAGCTCATTCCCTCGATACGATATCGCGCCCGCGCACTATCATAAAAACAAACGCCACCGCACAGCCCGCCGCACCTCGACGCTCTCCGTTCCGCCGTGCCCACGAAATCAGTCAAAAGGAGACGACCGCATGTCAGAAACCGCCGCTGAGTCCATCTCGATGCACTTCATCGAGACGCTCGTGCTCATCCACCGCAACTTTTACCGCCATCTCGCCGTCCCCGTCCCCTTCAACCAGTTCGCCGTCCTCATGACGCTGCGCGTCGACGGAGCGGAGTCTCTCACGGCCGTCGGCGCGCTCCTCAACATTTCCAAGCAGCAGATGACGAGCATCTGCGAGAAGCTCACGGCCTCCGGCCTCATCCAGCGCGAGACCGACCGACGCGACCGCCGACGCGTGCTCATCTCCCTCACGAGCGCAGGCGAACGCCTCATCGAGGATCAGAACGAGATCGTGCGCCAGAAATTCATCCGCAACCTCAAGAACCTCCGTCCCGAGGAGCAGGACGCGCTCGCAAACGCCATCGACCTCCTCAACCGCTCCATCGAGAAGATGGCGACAGCGGACTGAGCCTGACCGCTCCTGCCGCAGGGTGCATCCCGCCAGCGGAATGCTTCCCCGCATGCGAAACACCGGATGCCAGCAATGGCATCCGGTGTTTCGTCTCTCTATGCGCC
>OMZR01000205.1 GCA_900315575.1 uncultured Veillonellaceae bacterium | reverse complement strand
CTGCAGGTCGCGTCCGTCTGCGGCGCTCTGATCCTCGTCATCACGAAGACGATCACTGAGCAGCAGGCTTATCGCGGCGTTGACTGGGTCACGATCTTCCTGTTCGCCGGCATGATGACCGTCGCATCCGCAATGGACAAGACGGGCGCTGGCAAGCTCATCGCTGACTTCGTCGTCGGCCTCATGGGTGGTTCGCCATCCCCGCTGGTTGTCGCTGGCTCGCTCTTCATTCTGTCCTGCGGCCTCACTCAGTTCATGTCCAACACGGCTTCGGCAGCTCTCCTTTGCCCGATCGGTATCTCCATCGCTCAGGCAATCGGCGCTGACCCACACGCTGTTCTGATGGCTATCGCTGTTGCTGCGTCCTGCGCATTCGCAACGCCAGTCGGCACGCCTCCGAACACGCTGGTTCTTGGCCCTGGCCAGTACCACTTCATCGACTACATGAAGTGCGGCATTCCTTTGATTGTTGTCTGCTTCGTCGTCTCGATGATCGTTATTCCTATCGTATGGCCATTCTTCCCCTGATAGCTTAGGGTGATGCCCATTCATGGGAATTAGCACGTAAAACAAAAATCGCTGATGCGTTTCGCGTCAGCGATTTTTTGTTATGAAAATTATTGATTGCACCTGCGTATTTTGTCCGCCCCTCGAGATGATGAGAGAGTTAATGCTTCAGCGCTTACTCTCCTACATCCAACGCAGTCGGTGGCGGGGAACCGTCGAAGACGGTGGTGGTGTGACATTGGATGTTGCGATACGAATAATTCTCTTTTATCATGGCGCCGTTATGATGTGGGCATTTTATGCGCAATTAATTTTATCAGGATTTTCTTGTGACGGCCATCTGTAGAGCGACAATGCACAAAATAATGAAACAGAATCATTTCACGTGAGTTTTACGAAAAAAGTCGGCTCTTCACCCATAAGTGTGGGTAACAATTTAACATCTACAGTTCCTCAAGCCGCAATATTCGCGGATTGAGGACGGTTTGGCAGCGGCACGGCAATATATGAACAAGCAAGCATGACCAAGTCAATCATGTTCTGGATGTTCCGAAAACCATACGCACGCCGAATAATCAGCTTGATTTTGTTGTTCATCGATTCAACTCTGGCGTTGCTTACATGTTCACGGATCGTGTTCATTATGAGCTCCTTGTTGCGCTTGATCTTGCGTTGCAGCTCCACGAATTCGGGTATGCGGCAGTGCCGCGCCCACATGATCCACTTGTGAAGGGCATGCTCCGCTTCACCGACATCCGTCATCTTCAGCAGGAGCCGCAGGTCTTCCTTGAGGAGGTAGGCTCGGTAGAGGCGGCTGTCGTGCTTCTGAATCATCTCGAGCCTGCGCTGCTGGCTCTCAGTCAGGTTCTCGGGTGCCTTGCCGAGGGCGAAGGCCGAGCCCTTGATTTCCTTGGCTTCCCTTCTGGCATCCGCAAGCTCGGCGGCATGGGCATCATCCTTCTTCGGTCGTCCCTTGCCGCTCCTGCCGATCCCGCGCACCTTAGCCTGCGCGTTCCGCCATGCCTCGCGCCGCACCTTGTCGAGCGAATCCATGCCCCATTCCACGACGTGGAATGCGTCGATGCATCGCGTGGCGTTCGGGAGGTACTCGTCGACGCACTCCGTGATCCATTTCGCCCCGTCCCCTGTCACTGTCCTTATGGATGCGCGCTGTTCCTCGGTCAGGCTTTCCATGAACTTGGCCAGGACAGTCTTGCCGTAGCCCTCGCTGGCCCACACGACGGTGTTTGTCTCGTGGTTCACGACGATGGTCATGTACTTGTATCCCTTGCGGTAGCTGGTCTCGTCTATGCCGATGCTGACAAGGCCGTCAAGGCGCCTTTCAGGGTTGGGCTCGAGGTACCTGTGCGCTCGATGGATGCAGCGGCCGACCGTGTCCCACTTGATGCGCATGTAGGACGCGACGGCGCTCTTGCTCAGCCTCAGCGCCATCCATGTCACAGTCATGTCGAATGTCCTCGTGAACTCGGAGCGCGGGAACGCCCACGGGACTCCTGCAGCGTGGACGCCATGCTCAGGGCATTTGACGCGGGGCAGGCGGTAGCGAAGGTATACGATGACGCCGTGGTTGTCGAGGGAGCGCCACAGGCGCGGTTCGGCCTGGGTGTGATCGTATGTCGGGCAGCGTTTTCCGCAGACGGGGCAAAGGTTCTGCTCCCTCCTGTACGGGCGCAGGTCGATGATGACGCACTTGGTTCCATCCGGCCTAACATCGAGGCTCAGGTTCTCAACAACTGAGTGGTTGACATCGCAGAATATTTTGGCTAAAGTAGAAGCTGAAATCACTTGCACGGACTCCTTTGCAATGGCAGTTTGGTTTAGCAGCTTCTACTATAGCAGAGTGTGCAAGTGGTTTCTTTTTATGCTGTTTTACCCACAGTTATGGGGGAAGCCTCA
>OMZR01000207.1 GCA_900315575.1 uncultured Veillonellaceae bacterium | reverse complement strand
GGGCGGATTTCATCAGTGCTTCCGTTAGGAGGGGGTTGTTTGTCTCTGCAATTTCGTGGCAACCTCTATCTTCTCGGTGCAGCCTTTCTCTGGGGCACGACGTTCGTTGCCCAGATGACAGGTATGGACGAGTTGGGTCCCTACAGTTATTCGTTTGGACGCTATCTGATCGGCCTGTTATCTGCACTGGTGATATGGGTGGCGTTCCGCGGTCAGCGCGCGCGGGCGAAAGCTGCGGGGACGTACCAGTCGGGCTGGAAAGCCGGTCTCGGCGCTGGCTCCTTCATGCTCGTCGGGTCTCTCTTGCAGCAGGTCGGCATGACGGGCACGACGGCGGGCAAAGCGGCGTTCATCACGTCGCTCTACATCGTGATCGTGCCGATCGGCGCCGTGCTGCTCGGCAAGCATATCCGGAAAGAGAATTGGGCGGGCGCTGCCGTTGCCATCGTCGGTCTCTATCTCTTGTCGCTCAATGGGAGCTTCGAGCTCTCGTTTGGTGATTCTCTCGAGCTCGTGGGTTCGTTCTTCTGGGCGGGCCAGATTCTCTTCATCGACCGCTTTGCTTCGCGCGTCGATGGCGTCGAGCTTTCCGTCGCGCAGATTTTCGTCTGCATGACGGGCAGCCTCGTGCTGATGGGGCTCTTCGAGACGCCGACGATGACGGCATTCTCTGACAGCTGGTTCGCCATCGTCTACGGCGGCGTCATGTCGGCCGGCGTGGCATTTACACTCCAGATTTTCGGCCAGAAATACGCCGATCCGGGCCCTGCAGCCATCCTCATGAGCTTCGAAGCCGTCTTCGGCGCACTCTCCAGCTGCCTGCTCCTCGGCGAAGTCCTTTCCGCTCGCGAGATCGTCGGCTGCGTCCTGATGCTCGCCGGTGCTTTGATTACGCAAGCAGGACTTTTTTTCAGGTATCCGCTTACAAGCCAGCCCCCTTCTCAGAGGGGGGAGGGCCCGAAGGGCGGGGGGAGTCCCCTGTAAGGCGTTTGAGAAGTACGTATCGTCTTCCGCGGGTGCGATTGTGTTGACTTCTGTCCTCCGCGGGTGTATACTTTCCATATCGCTAAGAAAAAGGAAGTGGAACGGCGTGAAGCTCGATACGATGAAGATTCTCCTGGCCTGCCTGGCCGTCGTGCTTTTCAGCTGAAGCACGCTTGTACTGATGAATAATGCATGGCAAATGGGACAACGTTGCTCCCGTTTGCCATTATTTTTTTTGATGGGTAGCAGGATTTCCCATTTTCGTGTAGAATAGTGTAAAAGATTTGTGACGGACAGAGAGGGGCCTGATTTTATGATGGCAGACGATACAGCGCTGAAGCGGGCGCGTGTGACAATCAAGGTGATCGGCGTTGGTGGCGGCGGCAACCACGTCCTTGCGCGCATGGCGCAGAGCGACTTCATCCATGCGCAGAACATCGAGGACATCGAGCTCATTGCAATCAACACGGAAGCGGCGCAGCTTGCTCCGCTCGAAAACATGGGCATCACCTGCCTGCAGATCGGCGAACAGCTCACGCAGGGACGCGGCACGGGCGGTAATGCGGCCATCGGCGAGGCGGCTGCCAAAGCGGACGAGGCGAAGATCAAGAACGCCATCACGGGCGCGGACATCGTCTTCGTCACGGGCAGCCTCGGCGGCGGCACGGGCACGGGCGCTGTCCCGACCGTGGCCGAGGTCGCGAAAGACCTCGGCGTCCTGACAGTCGGCGTCGTGACGCTGCCGTTTGCGTTCGAGGGCTCGCGCAAGACGCGCTTTGCCCAGCAGAGCATCACGGCGATGCAGGGCTACATGGACGCACTGCTCGCCATCCACAACGACAACCTTATGAAGATGCCGGAGAACCGCAAGATCACGCTCGTCCAGGCATTCAAGATTGCGGATTCCGTGCTCGAGCAGGCCATCCGCTGCATCGCGGAGCTGATTCTCAAGACGGGCGTCATCAACGTCGATTTCGCCGATGTCACGACGATTTTCACGCAGAGCGAGAGCAGTGACGCGCTGCTCGGCATCGGTCTCGCCGACGATGCGGCCACGGCTGTTGCGGCGGCGGCGAAGAGCCCGCTCTTGGACAAGTCGCTCAAGGGCGCGCGCGGCGTCATCCTGAACCTCACAGGCGACGAGAACATGAGCCTCTACGATGTGGACAATGCGACGAAGTTCATCTGCGAGCAGACGGACCCGAACGTCAACATCATCCTCGGCACCGTCATCGATGAAAATATGAAGGGCAAGGTGCAGGCGACCATCATCGCGACGGACTTCGCGGGCAGCACGGCCATCAAGGCGCCGAAGCTCGACGTGCCGCAGTCGAAGCTCCAGAAACCGAAAGGCATCGAGCTCTCGACGCCGTC
>OMZR01000210.1 GCA_900315575.1 uncultured Veillonellaceae bacterium | reverse complement strand
GCCGAGGCGCTCGGCCACCATCATGACCACGCGCATGAGGACGTCGGCGCGGCGGAAGCGAAAGCGTGAGCCGCATGGGAAGACAGGCAAGAATCCAAGTGACGCCGGCCCTCCGGCGTTGCAAATATCTTTTCGACCTCGTGAAGCGCACGACGGACGAATACGTCCTCGTCATCGACATCGAGCGTAATGTCGCGCTGCTCTCGCCCAACCTCGTACAGGACTTCGGCCTGCTCGCAGAAATCGTGGAAGATTTCCCGGGCCTCTGGACGCCGCTCGTCCACCCCGAGGAGCGCGCGCAGTTCCGCACGTCCATCAATGCCGTCATGGACAAGCTCAACATCTTCGAGCACGCCATGGAGTACCGCGTGCGCGACCGCAAGGGCAACTATGTCTGGATCCGCTCGCGCGGCCGCGTCGGCGCGATGAATTCCGATGGCAGCCAGCCCATCTTCGTCAGCATGATTCAGCGCATGGGTCAGCGCAACCAGGCCGATGACGTGACGGGGCTGCTGAACAAGTACCAGTTCGAGCACAACATCAAGGTCGCGCTCTCGGCGTACCGCATCACGGGCGTCGGCGGCGCCATCATGGTCGTCGGCATCGACAATTTCAAGATTGTCAATGAGACGTTCAACCGCATGATGGGCGATGTCGTTCTGCGGAGCGTCGCGCAGGCCATCGGCGAGCTGCTGCCCGAGGAGCTCACGCTGTTCAAGCTCGACGGCGACGAGTTCGGCATCATCTACCCCGAGGCCGACACGACGACGATGACGACGCTCTACAGCGGCATCCAGAAAGCGCTGACGCGCCCGATAGACCTCGAAGGCCATCCATATTTCTGCACGGTCTCGGCCGGCACGGCGTTCTACCCGCAGGCGGGCAAGGACTATCTCGTGCTGCACAAGCATGCCGAGGCGGCCATGGATCTCGCGAAGCGCGACGGCAAGAACCGCAACTGCATTTTCTCGCGCGACCAGTACAACCGCTGGGTGCGGTCGATTTCCATGCGCGACAGCTTGCGCGAAAGTGTCGAGCGTGGCTGCAAGGAATTCAGCCTGTTCTACCAGCCGCAGGTCGATGCGCATACGCGCGAGCTCATCGGTGCTGAGGCACTGTTGCGCTGGCGCAATCCGAAAGGGCGCATGGTCGCGCCGATGGAGTTCATCCCGCTCCTCGAAGAGACGAAGCTCATCCTGCCAGTCGGCAAGTGGATTTTCGAAACGGCCGCGCGCCAGTGCCTCGAATGGCGCAAGCGCGTGCCCGGGTTCCGCATGAGCATCAACATGAGCTATGAGCAGGTGCGCGACTTGTCGTTCCGCGATTTCGTGCCGCAGTGCCTCGGCAAGCTCGGCCTGCCGGCTGACGCCATCACGCTCGAGCTCACGGAGAGCAAGATCGTCGCGGACTGGAACTTCGTCAACGAGCAGTTCGACGGCTACCGCGGGCAGGGCATCCGCATCGCGATGGATGATTTCGGCACGGGCTATTCGTCGCTCGCGTCGCTCAAGAACCTTTCATGCGACATTGTCAAGATTGACCGCGAATTCGTCAAGAACATCCTCGACAATGATTTCGACAAGCAGCTCGTCTCGGCCGTCGTGGCGCTCTGCCACAGCATCGGCATCAAGGCGTGCATCGAAGGCGTCGAGGACGTGCCGGTCTACGAGCTGCTGCGCGACCTCTGCGGCGCTGACAGCATCCAGGGCTACCTCTTCGGACGCCCGGAAATGCCGCACATCTTTGAAGAAAAATTTTTGGAACACTATCAAGGAGAGCCATATGCCGAGAGAGAAGACCGCTGAGGACATCACGCTCCTCGGAAAAAAGAACGTCCACTATCACTATGACTATTGCCCGGAAATCCTCGAGACCTTCGAGAACCGGCATAAAGAGAACGACTACTGGGTCAAGTTCAACTGCCCGGAGTTCACGGCGCTCTGCCCGATCACGGGGCAGCCGGACTATGCGACCATTTACATCTCGTATGTGCCGGATGAGCGCATGGTCGAATCGAAGTCGCTGAAGCTCTATCTCGTGAGCTTCCGCAATCATGGCGATTTCCATGAGGACGTCGTCAACGTCATCATGAAGGACCTCGTGAAGCTCATGGATCCGAAGTACATCGAGGTCTGGGGCAAGTTCCTGCCGCGCGGCGGCATCTCGATTGACCCGTACGCCAACTATGGCCGTCCGGATACGAAGTACGAGCGGCTGGCGGAGCACCGCTTCATGGAGCACGACCTCGTCGCCATGGA
>OMZR01000212.1 GCA_900315575.1 uncultured Veillonellaceae bacterium | reverse complement strand
GACGAGGTCCTGACGCCGGACAGCTCCCGCTTCTGGCCGCTCGAAGGTTATGAGGCAGGCAAGCCGCAGCCGTCGTACGACAAGCAGTTCGTCCGCGACTGGCTCAAGGCAAACCCGGATAGCGACTACAAGCTGCCGCAGGATGTCATCGACAAGACGATTGCCAAATACGTAGAAGCCTACAAGATGATCACGGGCAAGGATCTCGACTGACCCTTGTCTCTTGCTCCCGGCCTGGCCGGGGGCTTTTCCTTTTGCGCAAGGACACCTGTCCTGTTTTTTGTTGACAGCCCAGATTTTTACCGTTATCATTAATGTATGAAATGATGTATTGCTTGAGTGTATAACAGGAGATGATAATCCATGAAAGCAGCTGTTATCATGGGAAGCGACTCCGACTGGCCAATCCTGAAGCCAGCCGTTGAGCTCTTGAAACAGTTTGGTATCGAGTCGGAAGTGACGGTCGCCTCCGCGCACCGCACGCCGGCCAAGGTCCGTGAATTCGTCGAGTCGGCTCCCGCCAAGGGCGTCGGCGTCTTCATTGTCGGTGCAGGCGCTGCCGCACATCTCGCTGGTGTCGTGGCAAGCTACACGACGCTGCCGGTCATCGGCGTGCCGATCAATGCGACGTCGCTCAACGGCATGGACGCACTGCTCTCGACGGTGCAGATGCCGTCGGGCATCCCCGTGGCGACGATGGCCATCAACGGTGCGAAGAACGCTGCCATCTTTGCTGTCGAGATGTTCTCGATTGCAGATGATGACCTCAAGAAGAAGCTCGCTGACTACCGCGCCGATATGGTCGCCGGTGTCGAGAAGAAGGCTGCACGCGTTGCGGCTCAGCTCTGAGCCGCGTCTTTAGCGGCCTTCAGGCTCCATCAAGTCCCTTTGATAAGAAAATGTATCGTCAAGAGAAAAGGAAGAAGCAGAACAACCATGTATGATAATGGCTACAACCCAGAACCGAAGTGGAAAGAGGAATGCGGCGTTTACGGCGTGTACTCCCATACGGAAGATGTCTCCGGTCTGACGTATCTCGGCCTCTACGCCCTGCAGCATCGCGGGCAGGAGAGTGCCGGCATCGCCATCACGGATGGCGCCTGGATGGATGTGACGCGCGGCATGGGCCTCGTCAATGAAGTATTCCGCCATCAGGTCCCGCACATGGAGAATCAGTGCATTGCCGTCGGCCATGTGCGCTATTCGACGACGGGCTCGAGCCTGCTTGCTAACACGCAGCCGCTGCTCGTCAACTATGCGGGCGGCAAGATCGCGCTTGCCCACAACGGCAATCTGACGAATGCTGCTGAGATTCGCCATGACCTCGAGCAGCAGGGCACGATCTTCCAGACGTCCATCGATTCGGAAGTCATTGTGAACCTTGTCGCGCGCTCCCACAAGGAGACGATCGAGGAGCGCATCATCGAGAGCCTCAAGATGGTCAAGGGCTGCTATTGCCTGGCCATCATGACGGAGGAGAAGCTCATCGGCGCCCGCGATCCGCAGGGGTTCCGTCCGCTCTGCATCGGCAAGACAGAGGAGGGCAGCTGGATCCTCTCGTCGGAGACTTGCGGCCTCGATGTCGTCGGCGCTGAGTTCGTGCGCGATGTCCTGCCGGGTGAGATGGTCGTCATCGACCAGGACGGTCTCAAGTCGTATCCGTTCGCGACGGACGAGAAGAAGGCTGGCTGCATCTTCGAGCACATCTACTTCGCACGTCCGGACTCCGTCATCGACGGCCAGAGCGTCCACGAAGCGCGCTTCCTCATGGGGCGTGAGCTCGCGCGCGAGTCGGGCTTCAAGGGCGATATCGTCATCTCCGTCCCGGACTCCGGCACGACGGCAGCGACGGGCTTTGCCTATGAATCGGGCATCCCGTTCGTCGAGGGCCTGATCAAGAACCGCTACATCGGCCGTACCTTCATCCAGCCGACGCAGAAGAAGCGCGACACGGCAGTCAAGCTCAAGCTCAATGCCATCCGCTCCGTCGTCGAGGGCAAGTCGGTCATCATGGTTGATGACTCCATCGTCCGCGGCACGACGAGCGGCAAGATCGTCCGCATGCTCCGGAACGCCGGGGCAAAGGCTGTACACGTCTGCATCAGCAGTCCGCCAATCGGCTATCCATGCTTCTATGGCATCGATACCAGCGTCCGCAAGGAACTCATTGCCGCGACGAAGTCCGTCGAGGAGATCCGCGAGTTCATCGGTGCGGATTCCCTGCACTTCC
>OMZR01000213.1 GCA_900315575.1 uncultured Veillonellaceae bacterium | reverse complement strand
CGTCACGCTGGACACCATCCTCACGGCCATCGACGAGGAAAAAGACGCCGCGAGCCTCATGTATTTCATCTGACCTCGCGCTACTGGCGCGAAAAGCGGACCGCATCACCTTGCTGTCCGCTCTTTTTAGGAACCACTGATGAATTCAGCACTCCGTCTTCACGCGTCTGCGCTGTCCTCTCATCGTCGACAAACCTCAGCGTAGCTTCGGCTACGCCTGCGGTTTGTCTCCGAAGAGTACAGCGCATCCACGTAAATCCGGAGCACCTCATTTCATCAGCGGTTCCTTTATGCATGAAAATATATCATTTTTATAAAAATGGCGTATTTTAGAGAAAACGTTATCCCAAGCGTCCTGCTTCGTCCGCATTCACGGGAAGCAGGAATTCTATCCTTCCTGCGTACTTAACAAATCAGCTGATTTTTTGTATAATCAGTAAGAGTTAGCGGAGATCTGATGTTTCTGCTAGCCGCCCAGCGAACGATGACACAAGGATGTTTGGAGGTGTTTTCCATGCTGGTTGATCACATCCGCGTCGTGATCGAAAACGGGACCTTTTCTGCGGAAGATGCCGCATTCTATATTCGGGAGCTCAAAAAATCGTTGAAAAATCTCACTCTGAAAAAAGTTTCGATGTCCCGCACCGACGCATATCTCGATCTTCGTTATTCCTTTAACGAAATTCCTTTGGAGAGAATCCGCAGAATCCCGCTGAAGAAACTGCGTGAGGAACGCGCCGTCGGCAATTGACCTGCGGCATCCCAGCGTTTCTGAGAAAAGAGCCGTAGAGAGCCTTGTGGCTGTCTGCGGCTCTTTTTCCTTGTCTGCGGAAAGACAGGCAACCTTTGTATGTCTGCTCCGCCTTCCCTGCGCCATCGCTTCGCTCACATCGATAATTTATTCTTATCGATATAGAATAATTTATGATTTTACATTTTTGTTCCTTCTCTCTATAATGACGACTGTATCGACAGACAAGAAAGGAATCACTGATTCATTCCGTGGTTCTTAAAGGAGGAACATCCATGACATCTATGATTTCCCTGCGCGGCATTCCACGCCTCGGCGTCGGCTTCCTGGTCACGCTGCTCTGCTCGCTCGCCGGCTACGCGCTCGCGAAGCTGCCGGGCTTTTCCCTCATCGGCCAGCTCGTCCTCGCGCTGCTCCTCGGCATGGCGCTGCAATTCGTGCGCCCGCTCACGCACGCTGCGCAGCGGAGCACGCCATTCATCGCGAACAAGTTCCTGCGCGCCGGCATCATCCTGCTCGGATTCAAGCTCAACCTCGTCATTCTCATGAGCGCGGGGCTCCACAGCCTCACGGCCGCCGTCCTCGTCGTCGCGGTCATGATCACGCTGAACTACATCGTCGCACGACTCTTCCACGTGCGCCATACGCTCGCGCTCCTCACGGCCTGCGGCTGCAGCATCTGCGGCGCGGCGGCTGTCATGGGCGTCTCGAGCGCCGTGCGTTCAAAGACGGACGAGTCCGTGCTCGCCGTCGCCATCGTCGCGATCCTCGGCACGGTCTTCACGCTCATCGAGGTCGGCCTCCAGCCCGTCCTCGGCTTCTCTCCCGAGCAGTTCGGCGTGCTCGCGGGACTCAGCCTGCATGAGATCGCCCATGCCGTCGCCGCCGGCGGCAGTGCGGGCATGGTGGGCACGGACAGCGCCATCATCGCAAAGCTTTCCCGCGTCCTGCTGCTCGCGCCCGTCGCCGTCATCATCGGCCTCATCGAGGCGCGCCGCCACAGGGATGCGGAGGCGGGCTTCTCCGTGCCCATTCCCTGGTTCATGGGCGGCTTCCTGCTCGCGAGCGCGCTCGGCAGCTACCTCCCCGTACTCGCCGCCGCCATCCCCTCCTTTGTCCAGCTCGCCTATCTCCTGCTCGGCATGGCGATGGCGGCGCTCGGGCTCAACGTCAACTTTGGCGTGATCCTGCGCGAGGGCTTCCGCCCGCTCGCGTCGGCCACCATCTGCTCCTTCGTGCTGCTCGGCCTCGCGCTCTTTATCGTTCGCATCTGGTTCTGAGCGTCCGCGCCATTTCCCCATAGAAAACGCCCGTCACGGCACTTCCTGCCGTGACGGGCGTTTTCCTGTCGGTATTCCTGTCTTTCCTCTAGTGCGCGTATCTTTGCGCGCGGCACATGCTGCCTGCCGCTAGGCCTTCACCGCCCAGCG
>OMZR01000214.1 GCA_900315575.1 uncultured Veillonellaceae bacterium | reverse complement strand
GCCTTAACTTAATGACATTGCCCTCGGAGTGGGAGGCTATCGTTCGATCGCCCTCACCCTTTCTTCTCCGCCGTCACGATATAGATGGGGTTCTCCGCTTTCGCCATGTCGTAGGGGCCGACCTGGCGGAGGCGATTCACTTGTACATGAATCGTCTCGTAGGTATAGGTGGCTTTGTGCGCGCGCAGCCACTCGATGGCGCTCATGAGTGTCTGGACGGTGATGAAGTTCAAGACGATGCGGCCGCCGGGGCGGAGCTTTTTGTCCGCGGCGTCCAGGATGTCCGCGAGGTGCGAGCCGCTGCCGCCAATCAGGACGGTGTCGCAGGGCGGGAGCGCCTCCATGCCGTCGGGCGCCTCGGCCTCGATGACATGGACGCGCCCCGCGACGCCGAAGACGTCCGCGTTTTCATGGATGAGGGCGACGGCCTCGGGCTTTCGCTCGATGGCGTAGACTTCGCCCTTTGGCGCCTGGAGCGCGGCCTCGACCGTGAGGCTGCCCGTGCCCGCGCCAATGTCATAGGCCGTGGCGTCTGGCCGGATGCGGGCTTTCGCGATCGTCAGGATGCGGACTTCCTCCTTCGTCATCGGGACGTCGCCGCGATGGAAAGAACTGTCAGGGATGCCAAGCATGTTTTTCACCTTCTCTATCGCACCCGCGGAAGATACGTCGTTCATATCGTCATGTTGTGCAAGGGACTCCCCCCGCCGCTCACGCGGCCCGTCCCCCCTCTGGGAGGGGGGCTGAACAGAAGAAACAACTATGATGCAGCTACCGACCGGGGCGTGCTCTGCCGCCTCTTTGAGCGTCATGCGCTCGACGGTTTCGTCTTCATACGACATTCTGGCGCAGATGGCGTAAAATGCGTTTTCGGGCCAGCCGTAGGTCAGCAATGTTTCGGCGATGGTCTTCGAATTATGCTGGACGTCCGTCAGCATGCCGAGCTTCTTGCCCGGCGCATAGGCGAGGTCGCTTTCCTTTGGCACGCGGCCATGAAAGCTCAGGAGCTGCGCGTCATGCCATGGCAGGGCGAGGCGCGAGAACGCGAGCTGGAACGAGCTGATGCCCGGGATGACGTCGATACGACTGGCGTCAAATGTGCGCCGCAAGGCATCGAGCAGCGAGAAATAGCCCGGGTCGCCCGAGACCATGACGACGACGTCCGCTTTTGCCAGTCCTTCACGTACAAACGCCATGACGTCATCAATATCGCGCGTGACCGCACAAGTCTTCTGACCGCCGTTCGTTTTTGCATACTGCGAAAGCGCACGTCTGCCGCCAACGAGGTATTTGGCCCCTTCGATAGCCTTTCTTGCCGCTGGCACCATATACTCTGGGCTGCCGGGCCCGATGCCTGCCACGATGATGCGATGGCCCTGCGCGTTCTGCATTGTTACAGTTTCCATCCGAGATGCCTCCCGATTTCCTTTGCGGCCTCGTCCATGCCAAGCACGCGGCCGCTGTAGGTCAGCAGCACCGTGCCGACTTTGAGCTTGCCGAACACATGGCGCTCGCTGCGCGCGCTTGCCCGCTCCGCGAGCACCGTGTAGACATTCTGGAGCCCTGCGCCGTCGATGATTTCAAGCGCGTCCTCCGAGGCATTGGCCGAAAGAATGGCCTGCACGCCCTTTTGGTCGAGCCCTTCGGCCGCCGCATAAGCCGCGAGCGTTTCAAGACGCGCGTCCGAAATGCGGTTGTGCGTGTAGAAATTGCCGGCCGCGACCTTGACGAGCTTTCCGATATGGCCGAGCAGCAGCACGCGCTTCGCCCCATGCTCGGCCGCCGCATCGAGCAGGAAGCCGATGAAATTGCTCGTCTGCACAAGCGCCTGCGGAGGCAGGCCGATCTTGGCCGCCAGCTTCTCGCCGATCTTTCCGGGCACGAAGACGATGTCTTCGAAGCCCGCGGCCAGTGCCACATCAATCTGCGGCACGAGCGAGTTTTTGAATCCCTCTTCCGACATCGGCCGCAGGACGCCCGTCGTGCCGATGACCGAAATCCCGCCCTCGACGCCAAGCACAGGGTTCAGCGTCTGCTTCGCAAGCTTGACGCCCGCAGGAATGGAGATCGTTACGGTGAAATCGAGCTTCGCCATCAGCGCCTGCCATTCTGCATCCTGTGACGGAGAC
>OMZR01000216.1 GCA_900315575.1 uncultured Veillonellaceae bacterium | reverse complement strand
TGTCACGGACAGGCAGGGACGGCAGTTCCGGCGATACACGGCACTCTGGCCGCTCAAGCCCGCGCGTATCGAAATGGGCATGGACGAATCGGAACGCATCTGGCTCATCCGCTTTTATTGGGAGGACGGCTCCTATGACACGCTGCCGTATTCCGAAGTCATCCACATGAAATGGAGGCGCGGCAAGAATGTCATCGTCGGCGGCGGCGATGATTACGGCAACGCGGACACAAAAGACACGCTCAAGGCCATCCAGAATCTCGACAAGGCCATGCAGGGGATCCCGCTCACGATTGAGGCGAGTATGAAGCTCAATGGCGTGTTTACGTCGAAGACGAAGCTCGACGCGGACATGATCCGCAAGGCTCGCGACGAATTCGAGGACAGAATCGTCACGTCGAAGCTCGGCATCGCGGCCGTGGACATCGCTGGCGACTTCCAGCCTATCAACACGAAGACGCCTGAAATTCCTGAAAAGACGCTGAAATTCTTGAAAGACATCATTCGCGAGCGCTACGGCGTGAGTGATGCCATCATTTCCGGCGATTACAACGAATCGCAGCATGCGTCTTTCTACGAGACGTGTTTGGAAGATTTCATCGAGGAATTCCAGCAGGCTTTTTCCTCCGTCCTGTTCTCCGACCGAGAGCAGGGGGTCGGGCATCGGCTCAAGTGCTACTACAAGAAGGTCGAATATTTCAGCACGACGAACAAAATCCAGCTCGCGAACATCGCGAAGGACACGGGCCTCATGACGCTCAATCAGGTTGCCGAAATGTTCGGCATCGAGCCGTTTGAAGGCGGCGACCGCAGGCTGCAATCCTTGAATTATGTGTCTGCTGACATGGTAGACACGTACCAGCTAAACAAATCGAAGCAGGAGGGTACGCAAAGTGAACAAGACAAAACCAAGTGAGCGGTGCTACCGCTCCTATCAGGGCGTGCAGGAATTCCGCGCCATCGACGATGGCGAAGGGAAGAAGCGCGTTGACGGTCATCCGGCCGTCTTTGACAAACCAGCAGACATCGGCGGGATGTTCGAGGAAATCATCGAGCGCGGCGCGTTTGACGGTTGCGACTTGACGGATGTCCTGCTTTTTGTCAATCACCGGCAGGGCAAGATTCCACTTGCCCGCAGCCGCAGGAACAATGGCAACAGCACTATGACGCTCGACGTCGATGATATCGGCCTGCACATGATGGCCGCACTTGACGTCGAGAACAACGCCGAGGCGCGCGCGGTTTACGGCTCCATCGAGCGCGGGGACATGGACGGGATGTCGTTCTGTTTTCGCGTCGAGGAAGAAGAGTGGGAAAAGCTCGATACCGATTACCCGACACGCCACATTACCAAGATTGCGAAGGTTTACGAGGTGAGCGCCGTGAATCAACCGGCCTATCCCGATACCGATATTGCCGCGCGGAGCGACAAGGAAGCATTGGACAATGCTCGAAAGGCTGTGGAGACAGCCCGCTCCAAGGAAGTGGAGACTTCCATCGAGGCATGGAAGCTGAAGAATGAAATCATCTCGAAATGAGAAGGAGAGAAGAAAGATGAATGACACGATTAAAAGCATGATTGAAGCCCGCGAGGCAAAGAAGGCAGAGCTCATCGAGCGCTCGAAGAAGTCCGAAGACGTGAACGAGCTCCGCTCCATCAATTCCGAAATCGACGACATCAACGGCCAGATTGCAGAGCTCCGTTCGCTCGCGCAGCAGGAAGAGAAAGCGGCCGAGGAACGCAAGGCGGCTGACGACAAGGTGAAGGCCGAGAAAGAGGCCGAGGCTCGCACGGCGGCTGTCGATACGGCGAAGATTGCAGAAAACATTGCAGACGGGCTTCGCTCCGCGAAGTTTGTCCAGGGAAAGGGATTTGAAAAGCGTGACAGCTCCAAGCTCGGCGGCGAGGCTGACAAGGAAGAGCGTATGGCGAAGTTCGGTGAAGACCTCAAGGAGCGCCGTTCCGTGACGGTTGCTTCGAGCGACATCATCCTTCCGAAGTTTGACGCGAAGACCATCAAGCCGGGCTTCCTTGAAATCTCGAA
>OMZR01000217.1 GCA_900315575.1 uncultured Veillonellaceae bacterium | reverse complement strand
GGATAGAAAGGGGGACAGAAATGGTAAAGTCACGACGCACGATGTTTGACAACGCGAAAAATCCGCTCATCTTGCAGACGAAGTTCGAGGATTTTCAGCGATACACGCACGAAGCGCTTTTCCAGTTCCCGAAAAAAGAGCGTTTTCTCCTTTGCGGGCAGATTCAGACGGCGACGGATGAAGCCATGCAGCTCATCATTCGTTTCCGCTTGAAATACTACAAGAAGACGACGCTCGAAGACATTGACATCAAGGTCGGATTCCTTCGCACGCTCGTCCGTGAGGCGCACTTCTTTCAGTACATCTCGACGGGGAAGCTCGGAGAATGGATTGGACAGCTTGACGAGATTGGACGCATCATTGGCGGCCTAAAGAAATTCTATAGCGAACAAGGCAAGAGATAATCCTACGGGGCATCGCTTTATCTCGGCGGGAGTTGGAACAACGGGTCGTCGGACGGGGCGTTCACGTTCAATGGCAACAATGGCGCGTCGAATTCGAACGACAACATAGGCTTCCGGCTCGCAGATGGGGATAATGTCAGAAGTTGCGAGACGTACTGCGTCCGCATCCAGTACAGCCCCGATTTGGGAGCGGTGTCCCTCCTGAAAAGGAAAACAAGAGCGACACGCCGCGCCACCAGACAACGCGGCTCGGCGTGCAGGAAAGGAAGATATGAAACGATATGACGGATTGTGGGAGCACATCGCGACGTTCGAAGCGCTCTATGCAGCGTATGAGATGGCGCGGGCAAAACGCCATTTTCGCCCGGAAATCATGGGCATCGGATCACGCATCGAAGACGTGATTCACGAACTGCTGCTCGACCTCGAAACGGGCGAATGGCGTCCACAGAAATGCTATGACTTCGAGTGTCGGAAGGAAGTAAAGCGCAGAATCATCAACGCGCCGACCTTCCGCGACCGCATCCTCCATCGCGCGATCGTGGCGGAAGTGCAGCCACTCTTCGAGAAGAAGATGATTTTCGATAGCTACGCATCGAGGCCGGGGAAAGGAACGCATGCAGCCGTCAGGCGCGTGCAGCACTTTCTGCGTGGCGCGGAGAGGAATGGCAGGGTGTATGTCTTGCAATGCGACATCCACCACTATTACGCGAGCGTAGATCACGAAAAGCTCAAGAGCATCTTGCGGCAGACTATCGCAGACGAGATTCTGCTCAAAGTATGGGATGCCATCATCGACGGATTCAATAGCGACGTCGGAAAAGGAATGCCGATTGGAGCGCTCACGAGCCAGCTCTGCGCGAATGTGTATCTCAATACGCTCGACCATTTCGTGAAAGAGTGCATCGGGGCGAAGAGATACCTGCGATACATGGACGATTTCATCATCGTCTCGGACGACAAGGACGATCTGCGGCAGGCGCTCGCAGATGTGACATGGTTCATCGAGACGCAGCTCAAACTAAAGCTCAACCCAAAAACGCAGATATTCCCCGCCTCGCACGGCGTTGACTTCGCGGGATACCGAACGTTCATCGACAAGGTTCTCCCGCGCAAGCGCAACATCAAGGCGGCGAAAATTCGTTTCAAAGACCTATCTTGGCGATACCGATACGGAGAGGCGAGCATGAAGGACGCGCAGCAAGTCGTCGCGTCGTTCCTCGGCTACATGAGCCATTGCAACGGCCACGATACCGCAGCATCGACGCTCGAACGTCTGAAACTACATCGCAACCACTTGGACACCGACTAAGGAGGAAACAAGCATGGCAACCAAACAGAGTTTGCTCATCACGACAACGGCGAACCGTGCCGACGTTTCGGATTTTCCGACGCTCACGGGCTTCGCGGTCGATGAAACCACGCCGGACGGAACGAGCACGCGCTACCTCGTCAAGACTTCGGACGATAGCGCAACATGGCAGGCATACGATGCATCGAGCTCGGCGTGGAAGGACGTCGAGACACAGGACATCACGGCATCCTCTGTCATGAACGAAGGCATGAGCAAGACGGCGCTCGAAGCCGTCCCTGCCTCGGCCATGACGGAGCGCAGGTGCATGCGCTC
>OMZR01000218.1 GCA_900315575.1 uncultured Veillonellaceae bacterium | reverse complement strand
GTTCTGCGACGAAATCATGACGCGCCCTGTCCGCAGGTCCTTGACCGGCTGGTTCGTGCCGCGGTGGCCGAACTTCAGCTTGTACGTCTTCGCGCCCAAAGCGCGGGCAATCAGCTGATGGCCGAGGCAGATGCCGAAGATCGGCTTCTTGCCGATGAGCTTCTTGATTTCCTCGACGCACTCCGGCACGTCCGCCGGGTCGCCGGGGCCGTTCGAGAGGAAGATGCCGTCCGGGTTCAGCGCGAGGATGTCCTCGGCTTTCGTGCTCGCAGGCACGACGGTCAGCTTGCAGCCCTTTTCATGCAACGACTTCAAGATGTTGCGCTTGACGCCGAAATCCATCGCGACGACGTACGGCGCCTTCTTCTTGTCGCTTTCAATCGTGTACGCCTCTGGCGTCGTGACCTCGGCGACGACGTCGCGCTTGAGCGGCACGGCGAACAGGTCGCCCATCTGCTTCTTCGTGGCGTCTTCGGGCACGATGATGCCCTTCATGGTGCCGGCATTGCGGATCTTGCGCGTGACGGCGCGCGTATCGACATTGTAGAGGCACGGCACGCCCTGCTCCGTCAGGAAATCCGCGAGGCTCTTTTCATAGTGCCAGTTGCTGCCATGCGCCGCGAGCTCGCCGATGATGAAGCCATGCACGAACGATTTGCGCGACTGCATGAAGATGTCTGCGATGCCATAGTTGCCGACGAGCGGATACGTCAGAGTCAGGATCTGGCCGCAGTACGAAGGGTCGGTCAGGCTTTCCTGATAGCCGACCATGCCCGTATTGAAGACGACCTCGCCGGTCGCCGTGGTATCATTCAAGAGATTCCCCGTAAAGACGCTGCCGTCCTCGAGAATCAGTTTTCCTTTGAGTGCCATAGAGACTCCCCTTTCGTCCTCACTCGACCTCGCCGTCACGCATGGCAATTTCGCCATCTACGATGGTCAGCACAGCCTTGCCCTTGAGCTTGCGTCCGACGAACGGCGAATGTGTGCCGCGCGTATAGAACTTTTTCGCATCGACCGTCCATTCTTTTTCGGGGTCGATGACGACGACGTCGGCGGCGGCGCCTTTGGCGAGCGTGCCGCAGGAAAGGCCGAAGCACTTCGCGGGTTCGTACGTCATTTTGGAAACGATCGTCGGCAGGTCGAGCTTGCCTGCATGGTAAAGGTCGGTCAGCATAATGCCGAGCGACGTCTCAAGACCCGGGAAACCGCTCGGGGCGTACATGTATTCCTGATCCTTCTCTTCCTCGGCATGCGGCGAATGGTCGGTGACGATGGCGTCGATCGTGCCATCCTTGAGGCCTTCGAGCAGCGCGTCGCAGTCAGCCTGCGAGCGCAGCGGCGGGTTGATCTTCGTCGACGTGTCTGAAAGCGTCACGCATTCGTCCGTCAGCGTCAGATGCTGCGGCGTGCACTCGGCCGTCACGCGGACGCCGCGCGCCTTCGCCTGCCGCACGATGTCTACGGCGCGCGCCGAGCTCATATGCGCGACATGGACGCGCGCCCCGGCGTACTCGGCGAGCAGCACGTCGCGCGCGACCGCGATGTCTTCGGCGACCGTCGGGCGGCCCTTCATGCCGAGCATGGCGCTGCGGTGGCCTTCATTCATGACGCCCTCCTCGACAAGCGACGTCTCTTCTTCGTGGTTGACGATGACTTTGTCGAAGGCATGGAGGTAATCGTAGGCATTGAGCAACACCTTCGCGCTCGGGTCGAAATGGCCATCATCGGAAAACGCAACAGCACCCGCCTCGATCATGTCGCCGAGCTCGGCGAGCTCCTTGCCCTGCTGGCCTTTCGTGACGGCGCCGATGATTTTGACATGGCAGCGCGCCACATCTTCGGCACGCTTTTCGAGCGAGCGCACGAGCGCGGCCGTATCGACGACCGGCTTCGTGTTCGGCATCGTCGCGACGGTCGTGAAACCGCCAGCGACCGCGGCCTTCGTGCCACTCTCGAAATCTTCCTTTGCTTCCTGTCCCGGCTCGCGCAGGTGGACATGCAGATCGACGAGGCCCGGCG
>OMZR01000220.1 GCA_900315575.1 uncultured Veillonellaceae bacterium | reverse complement strand
GCTTTGCTGACAGCCCCCTCTGAGAAGGGGCCTAGGTGACATGGTTCCCTCAGTGAGAAAGGCAGAAGTTTTTCGATACCACGCAGAAAGAAGCTCGATACATGAAGAACCTCGATGATACCCAGTCGATGCCGCCGGTCAGTGACGAGACGCAGATTCTGCCGCGCAGCAAAAGCGGCAAGGGAACCGTCCGCGAACTCGACCCGCTGCCGACGCAGGGGAACCAGCCAAGTGCTGGCGGCCAGCCGCCGAAAGGCCCAATGGGGCAGGGAACGCCGCAGATCGCCAGTCCCTATGACCCGGAAGGCCCGCAGGGGCCGGACGACCCGCAGAAAAAAGCCGCTGCCTCCGCCAAGCGCAAGCGCAACGTGATTTTTGCCATCGGCTTCGTCATCGCCGTGCTGCTCGGCTTCATCGCGGCGGGCTACAGCCAGCAGAGCGCCGAGCGCGCCGAGAACCAGCGCCAGCATCAGGAACAGCAGCTCCAGTCGCAGCAGGCGAAAATCGACAAGGACACGAAAGACCTCGAAGCGAAAAAAGCCCAGCTCGAGCAGCAGAAGCAGGAACTCGCGAAAAAGAAGCAGGAGCTCGAGCAGCAGTCCGCGCGCGCCCAGGGCCGCAACGAACAGCTCGCAAGCGACGAATCCAGCGGCATCGGCAAGCTCATCGACAAAGTCACGGGCAAGGACGCAAAGCGCCAGCAGGCCAAAGCCGCGAACGACGCCGAACAGTCCGCCGCCCAGAGCGATGCAGGCAATCTCGACCAGTCCATCGAAAACGTCCAGCAGATGCTTGACGACGTCGACCAGAAGCTCGACACGGCTAAGAGCGTCAAGCAGGACGCCAGCGCCGCCCTCGAAAAAGCCCAGACAGCCTACGACGAAAACCGCGGCACCATCGACGCCGTCGTGTCGTACGCCAAGACGGGCGCGCAGATGCTAGAGAACCTGCTGTTCCAGTAAATAACGAAGGCATTCAAACTTCAGCCTCCCTCCAAGAGGGAGGGGGACCGCGAAGCGGTGGTGGGAGTGTCGGAGGTAGGTTGCGAATTTATTATCGATTGTGCAGTCGAAGATATGTTCCTTCGACCATAAAATCGTGAATCACCCACTTACTACCTCCGACACTCCCCCAGTCCCTTCGCAATGTCATTAAGTTAAGTCTGACCCTGCTTGAATGTGGGAATTCACCGCCTTAAAATGGAGATGACAAAATACACAAAGGGCGTCAGACCCACATTCTGGCAAGAATCGTCCGACGCCCTAAGCAAGCAGCGGTGGCATGCTCTTCCGAGCAGCTCATCGTTATGCTCACCTTAGCACAGCGGGACGTAAAAATCAATGCCTGTCTGAGATACTGCCGTTGCTTGGAAAGGCGGTGGCGGACATGTCTCTTCGGGAAAATGCATGGGGTATCTTGAAAAATGTAGAGCGTCAGCTTGAAACATCCGGCGCGTTCCTTGGCTGCTTGCGCCATGCAAAGAAAGACTTCTCCCGCGTCAGGAAGCTGACACTCGGGACAGTTATCTTTCTCTTGCTCCGTATGCACGGCGGCACGTTGGATTCGGAATTGCTGGAGGTTCGGAAAAGTCGCGGCCTTCGCGTGACAGCTTCCGCTTTCGTGCAGGCCCGTGCCAAGGTCAAGCCGCAACTCCTGGAAAAGCTCTTTCGTGCATTTAATGCAACCATGGTGCATCCGGCAACCTATCGCGGATACCGCCTGCTCATCATCGACGGAAGCGACTTCCGCCTGCAGGACAATCCCGCTTCGAGGAATGTCGCATCCTACAAGAACACGAAAGCATGCTGCCTCCTGCACTGCAACGCCCTTTACGATGCAGAAAACCATGTCGTCCTTGACGCGGTGCTCCAGCCGAAGTCCATATCGAACGAGCGCACGGCCGCCATCGAGATGATGATGCGCCACACAGACGAGCCCTTCATCGTCATCATGGATGCAGGGTATCCCAGTCTCCTGATGCTGGCATGCGCGGATCGGATAAAGAATTGTCATTACATCATCCGAAGCGGCCTGAACCTCAGAGAACTCAGGGAACTGCCAGATGCACCCTGCGACTTGGACATGGACTTCATCATCAGGAAGAAGGGCGGCGTCCGCATCACAAGCGATCCGGATTCACAGGCGCTCGTTCACAGGATTGGCAATACGAAGAGCTATCCGAAAGACCTTGAAGATCCCTGCCGCGTGCATTGCCGCGTTGTGAAAATCTTCCTGCCCGACCATAAAGGCGGCGGGAAGTGGGAGGTTCTTTTGACAAACCTCAGCCGCGAGGCATTTTCGGCAACAGAAATCGGACTGCTGTACCAGCGCCGCTGGCAAATCGAGACGGCCTTTCGGAACCTCAAATTCAGCCTGACGGCAAATGCTTTTCACAGCAGGCAGGACGAATTTGTCGAGCAAGAGCTCTGGGCGCACATCATCATGTACAATGTCATCTCCAGAATGGCATCGATTGTTGCGGTTTCGCAAGGAGCCCGCCGACACCCCTATCGGCTGAATTTCAAGATGACTGTCAGAGTGGTTCATGATTACATCGACAAGAAAAAATTTTCCATAGAACGGTTGATAGAAGACCTGTTGCCGTATCAAGTACCAGTTCGTCCAGATCGTTCCTATGCGAGACGTTTATCGCAACAAAAAGCCGTCGATGCACGATACCGCGCTGCTTGAATATTATCCCATCCAAGTGCACTAACTTAATGACATTGCC
>OMZR01000221.1 GCA_900315575.1 uncultured Veillonellaceae bacterium | reverse complement strand
CAACGCGAGCCTGATTCGCCATCCGTATCGGGACTGGAAGTGAACGGCAGGCTGTGCATAAAGTCTGCTCAGCCACTTTGAGATATCCACAGGCCGGCGTGCGAAAATGGGTCATAGAAACCCCAAGATATAGGAATAATGGCAGCATTCATGCGTATATATTGGGTTATCCACGAATTTATCCACAATATCCACAGATTTTGTGAATAAGTGACGGGGATTTTAGCCACAGTATGCACAGGCACCTGTATATATTATTGTAAGAAAACGAGAGACTTCTCTCCTGTCACCATGTTATCCACACCTGTGGATTTCTTTGTGGATAACATGAAGTGTCATAAAAAAGAGCGCTGAACCGCGATATACGCGGTTCAGCGCTCTTAGTATTTTGTGCAATGAGATTACTTGTCTTCGCCGTCCTTGAGCGGTTTCTTGAGGATGGAGAGGATCAGGCAGCCGATGATGGCGCCGACAAGGATGGAGACAAGATACATCAGCGGATTGCCGATGGTCGGGACGACGAAGAGGCCGCCATGCGGTGCGCGCAGCGTGCAGTCGAAGGCCATCGTCAGGGCACCCGTGACGGCGGAGCCGACGACGCAGGCCGGGATGACGCGCAGCGGGTCAGCTGCGGCGAACGGGATGGCACCCTCGGTGATGAAGGAGAGGCCCATGACGTAGTTCGTGACGCCGGCCTTGCGCTCGCTCTCGGTGAAGCGGTTCTTGAAGAACGTCGTGCAGAGGGCGATTGCGAGCGGCGGGACCATGCCGCCTGCCATGACGGCAGCCATGACGTGGAACTCACCGGAGGCCAGAAGCCCCGTGCCCGTGACGTAAGCAGCCTTGTTGATTGGGCCGCCCATGTCAACTGGGCCGGATGCTCCTTGGTCAGGCCCTCTTCCTGGAGGGTCTTGGTGTGAGCCACGAGGCAGTGCTCGCAGCCGTTGATGGCGGAGACAGGCGGCGCGATGATGAAGAGGCTGATGAAGCCCATGATCAGGATGCCGAAGAACGGGTAGATGAGCATCGGCTTGATACCCTCGAGGGAGTCCGGCAGGCACTTCGAGGCCTTCTTGAGGAAGTTGACGATGTAGCCGCCGAGGAAACCGGCGATTAGCGCGCCGAGGAAGCCGGAGCCCGTCGTACCGGCGAGTGCGCCGCCGACGAAGCCGACGGCGAGACCCGGGCGATCCGCAATCGACATGGAGATGAAACCAGCGAGGACCGGCAGCATGAAGCCGAAGGAGGCTCCGCCGATATCCTTGAAGAATTTTGCGAGCGGCGTGTTGGAACCGAAGTTCTTCGGGTCGATGGAGTAATCATCGAACAGGAAGGCGAGGGCGATGAGGATACCGCCGCCGACGACGAACGGCAGCATGTGGGAGACGCCGTTCATCAGGTGCTTGTAGATCTGGCGGCCGAGGCTCTCGCCCTGGACGTCAGCAGCGCTCTCTTCCGTGTCGCTGCCCGATGCATGGTAGACCGGCGCATCGCCCTTGAGGGCGCGGTCGATGAGTTCATCGGCCTTGTTGATGCCGTCGGCGACCTTCGTGATGACGACTTTCTTGCCGTTGAAGCGGGCCATGGCGACGTTCTTGTCGGCGGCGACGATGATGCCGTCAGCGGCGGCAATCTCTTCGTCCGTCAGGATGTTCTTGGCACCGCCGGAGCCGTTCGTCTCGACTTTGATGGAGATGCCGCGCTTCTTGGCGTGCTGCTCGAGGCTCTCGGCTGCCATGAAGGTGTGGGCGATGCCCGTCGGGCAGGCCGTGACGGCGAGGACCTGGATGTGGTCGCTGGCCGGTTTTTCCTCGGCGGCTGCACTGTCGCCTTCTGCGGCCTCAGCCTTCGGCGCTTCGAACTTGCCATCTTCCTTGAGGTCGATGAGGTGCAGGAACTCCTCTTTCGTCTTGGCGGCGATCAGGGCTTCCTTGAAGTCAGGGTCCATGATCATCATGGCGAGCTGCTGCAGGATCTGGATGTGTGCATCGTTGGCGGAATCCGGAGCGGCGATCATGAAGAACAGGCGGGCCGGGTTGCCGTCCATGGACTCAAAGTCCATGCCTTCAGGCACCGTCATAGCGGCGAGGCCTGCTTCCTTGACGCCAGTGCTCTTGGCGTGCGGCGTTGCGATGCCGTCGCCGAGGCCCGTCGTGCCGGAAGCTTCGCGGGCGAAGACGTCCTTGAGATACTGTTCCTTGTCGGAAAGATTGCCAGAGGCTGCCATGAGGTCAGCGAGCTGACGGATTGCCGACTGTTTGTCAGCAGGCTTTTGGCCAAGCGCGATGCTCTCGCTCTTGAGCAAGTCAGTAATACGCATAGTTTCCTCTCCTTACACTG